>DATBGJ010000588.1:0-2854 GCA_036558045.1 Thermoanaerobaculia bacterium | reverse complement strand
GGCAGCAAGGATAACAGGGACAACACAAGATCCTCAGCCAGGAATCCTTGGAGTCCTTGTTATCCTTTTTGTCCTTTCTCTTGTCCGATCAGCTCCCACTCCTCCTCCGCAGGCTGGAACATCGCCGCGCCGACGGTGCCGGGGCCGGCGTTGGCGACGATGACGGGACCCATCTCGCCGGTGAGGATCTCCTCCACCTGGAAGCTCTGCTCGATCAGGCTCCGCAGGCGGTCGCCCCACACCGGCGCCTTGGCGTGCGCCACGGTGACGATCACCGGCCGCTCAGGGTCGATCCGCTGGCGGAACAGCTCGACGAGCCGCGGATGCGCCGCGCGGCCGCCGCGCACGCGGTCCACCGGCACCACCTCGCCGTCCACCACGCCGAGGATCGGTTTGATGCCGAGGAGGTTGCCCACCAGCGCCCGCGCCTTGCCGATGCGGCCGCCGCGCGCCAGGTACTCCAGCGTGTCGACGACGAAGAGCACCTGCATGCGGTCGCGCATCTCTTCAAGGCGCCGGACGATGGCGTCCGGCTCGATGCCCCGGCGCGCCATGCGGGCCGCGAACAGCGCCAGCATGCCGAGACCCAGGCTGGCGCTGCGGCTGTCCACCACCCGGAGATTCACCCGCTCCGAGTCGCCGCGCAGCTCCTGGTACTGCGGCAGGCCCTCCGCCGCCGCCGCCCGCGCGTGCGTCACCGTCTGCGAGAGCTTTTCCGAGATGTGCACCGAGACGACGTCCTTCTGCGGCGCGAGCGTGCGGTAGACGTCGAGGAAATCCGCCTTGGGCGTGGGATTGGTGTGCGGATGCACCGGCCCCTTCTCCAGCAGCTCGTAGAAGTCCTTGGCCTTGAGGTCCACGCCGTCGTGGTACACGCGGTCGCCGAAGAGCACGAGCACGGGCACGACGTGGATGCCGTGCGCGCGGGCGAGCTCGGGCGGCAGGTCCGAGGTCGAGTCGGTGACCACGCGCACGATCTCCTCCGGCTCCTCCAGCGTGACGATGCCCAGCTCCCGCAGGCCCACCAGGTCGCGCAGGATCTCGCCGTCCGTCGCCGGCATGGCGTCGAGCAGCCGGCCGACCGTGACGCAGCCCGGCAGCACCGCCAGCAGCTCCTGCTGGCGCGGCGTGAAGCGGGTCGCGAAGAAGGCGGGGCCGAGCTTCACCCGCGCGCGGCAACGCGCATCGGGCGCGTCGTGGACGCGGTCCTCCAGCGCCAGGAAGATGAGGGACTTCAGGTCCTGATTGATCTCGCGCTCCGCGCCCGCCGGCTGGCGGAGCCACACCCAGAACGGCCCGGCGTCGAGCTGGCTCAAGCGCAGGAACGCCTTGATCCCCTGCGCGCGTCCCGCCGCCGCGGCGATCACCTCGCCGCCATCGAGCACCACGCCGCCGTCGGCGCAGACGACGCGGCCGGTGAGACGCACCCGCTCGGCCACCCGCAGCAGCTCCAGGAACGGCAGCAGCTCCAGGTCGCCGACGAGCGACTCCAGATCCACGTCCGGCTCGAGGCCCATCTGGCGACCGAGCAGGATGAGATGGATGCGCCGGACGAGGTCCTCCAGCGGCAAGCCGTCCGCCTTGAGGTAGAGCACGTCCTCCGGCAGCTCTTTTCCCTCTTCCTCCGTCCTGACGAGCAGCAGCAGCGTGTGCTCGGCCGCCGGCCGGTCCGAGGCGAAGCGCTCGACGATCGCGCCGTCCGCGCCGCGCACCAGCTCGGCGGGCGAGACGACGACCCCTAAGCCGAGATGATCCGCATAGCGCCGGCCCTCCTCCGGGCTCACCGCGGGGATCACCTCGTAGCCGAAGCCGGCGAGCAACGGAGCAATCCCCCGCCGGCGCTGGGCGTCGGGATCGACGAAGAGGACGGCAGGGCGGGACATCGCGTTTCCCCAATTCCTACAGAATTACCGACATCAACGATTTCGACTCCGGGGAGCGCGCCAAGCATAAACCTGTTTGGGCGCGGACCCAAGGGTGGTGCCAGTGGAGTCGGCCTGCCCTACGACTCGACCCGAAACTCCGCCACGATCGGCAGATGATCGCTCGCCACGCGGGCGGCCTGCACGCGGCCGGCCTGGGCCGAGACGAGCTGCAGGGGGCCGCGGTGGTAGATGCGGTCGAGGCCGCCCTGGGGGGAGAAGGCGGGATAGGTGGGGATACAGCGGTAGGGGCCGCGGCGGCGCTCGGTGGCGCAGCCGAAGCCGAAGCCGTTGGTGAACGTCGGCAGCAGCAACGAGCGCCAGTCGTTGAAGTCGCCGGCCACGAGCACCGGCGTATCGGGGTCCACCGAGGCGAACTCTTGCGAACGCTTGAGCAGCTCGATCTGCTTGGCGCGTTCGCGGGCCGAGAGCCCGAGATGGAGATTGAACGCCTCCAGCACGCGGCCGGTGCCGTTGAGCTCCAGGGTGGTGTGCTGGCAGCCGCGCCGGATCCAGCTCTCGGCCACCGAGAGGTCGATGTTGCGCTCGCGCAGGATGGGAAACCGGCTCAGCGTGGCGTTGCCGTAGCGGCCCTTGCGCAGGCTGACGTTGTGGCCGAGGGCGAAATGCGGATAGCCGGCGGAGGCGGCCAGCTCCTTGGCGAGATTGAGCTCGCGCGAGCGGGGCGCGCCCTCGTCCACCTCCTGGAGCATCACGACGTCGGCGTCGTAGTGGCGCAGGATGTCGACGATGCGTTGCGGCCGGAAACGACGGTCGACCCCGATGGCGCGGTGGATGTTGTAGGTGATGACGCGCAGCAGCAATCCTTTGGCTCCAGCCTCCGAAACGCGCATGTCGCGTGTTTTCTTCCACTTCAGCGGGCGAAGCTCGCGCCAACGGTATAGTAGGCGGGTGCCGCCCGTCTTCACCAT
>DATBGJ010000587.1:0-6846 GCA_036558045.1 Thermoanaerobaculia bacterium | reverse complement strand
GGCGTCCTCCTGCAGCTCGCCGAGAGCCTGGAGGACGATGCCGTGAGCGCGGAAGCCGTCAAGATCCTGCATCGGGAACTGCCGTTCGAGCGCGCCACCGCCATCCTCGACCATGCCTTACACGGGCACCGTAACAAGACGGCCCGCGCCTGCCTGGAGGTGCTCGGTCTCAGCGAGGACGCCGCGGCCGCCGAGCCGGCCCTGATCCCGGCTCTCCAGCACGAGAGCAAGGAGGTGCAGACCGCCGCGGCGAAGGCGTTGGGCCGCGTCGGTTCGGCGGCGGCCGTGCTGCCCTTGCAGGAGATGGCCGAGCGCTCCTGGCTCGACCGCGACCTCAGCGGCGCTGCGCAACAGGCGATCGCCGAGATCCAATCCCGCCTGCCGGGCGCCAAACCCGGGCAATTGTCGCTGGCGGAGGCCGAAGCGGGCCAACTGTCGCTGGCGCAAGACGCGGCGGGCCAACTGTCGATCGCCACCGTTCGGCCGGGACAACTCTCGCTGCCCTCGGAGGAGGAGGAAGGGCGGGAGCCGGCGCCGGAGAGCGAATGATCGTCCTGAGGCAGACCCGGCGCCTGCGGATGTGGCGCGATGCCGTGGCCGCGTGCGGCCTGAGCGTCATAGGGAGCACCAGCGCCTGGACATGGCGGTTGAAGCTCCAGGCGAAAGCAGGTCCGCTGGAGGTGCGGATCGAGAGCGACCATCCTGGGGACGTCGGCGCGCGCATCGTGGCCGTGGTTCCGGGGCCTCCCGGTTTCAGTGAAGTGAAGATCCGCCGCGAGACGCGGGAAGAGGGAGGAAAGCCCGAGATCGAGACGGGAGACAAGGATTTCGACAAGGCGTTCTTCATCGAAGGGCCGGCACGCCTCGTCTGCATGCTGCTCGATGCGAAGGTCCGCGGACTGCTCCTGTACGCCACGAGCCTGGTGAAGATCGACGGCGGCGAGCTGCAGGCGGAGACGTTCGATCCACAGATCGCCGAGGTCCTGCCTCTCCTGCTCGACCTCGGCCGGCGGTTCACTCAGAAAGTGGACGTCGTGCAATGCCTGATCGACAACGCGTTGACGGATCCCAAGGCCGGCGTGCGGCTCAGTAACCTTCGCGTCCTGGTCCTCGAGTGCGCTCCAAGCCCGCGGACCGACGAGACGCTCCGCATCGCCTGCGCGGACCGGAGCCCGAAGGTACGGCTGTGGGCGGCGGTAGAATTGGGCCCCGCGGGCCGCGACGTTCTCATGAAGCTTGCGGAGAGCAAGAAGGACGGCTTCAGCTCCCAGGCCGTCCGAGCCTTGGGGCGCGAGCTGTCCTTCGAGCGCACGACAGCCATCCTCCACCACGCCTTGCACCGCCGCCGCATAGAGACAGCCTGCGCTTGTCTGGAGGCGCTCGGCGGCAGCGGAACCGCCGAGGCCGTGCACGCCCTCGCCAAGGTGTTGGACGAGGAAGGGGAGGAGCTCGCTATCGCCGCGGCCCAAGCGCTCGGAACGACCGGCAACGCGGCCGCCGAGGAACCGCTGCTCCTGGCCCTCCGTCGTCCGCAGCTGAGACTCCGCGTGGCAGCGGTGAAGGCGCTGGGACGCATCGGCTCCGTGGCGGCGGTCCTGCCGTTGAAGGAAGCGGCCAAGCGCTTCTCGCGGCAGCCGGAGCTCGTCCAGGCCGTGCGCCAAGCGATCGCCGAAATCCAGGCCCGCCTCCCCGGCGCCTCGCCCGGTCAGCTCTCGCTGGCCGGCGCCGAAGCGGGCCGGTTGTCCTTGACGCAAGCCAAGGCGGGCCAACTGTCGCTCGCCACGAAAGCGGCGGGGCAGCTTTCATTCAGCGACGATCAAAGGAGGCCGAAACCGGCGCCGGGAGGTACCGCTTAGTTGGATCCGATCCTGGCGGGGTTGATCCCCATCCTTCTTGTCGCCGGTGCCGCCGTTATCGGCTTCGGCGTGGTGCGCGGCGACCGGCGCACGAAGATCTGGCGGAATGCCGCAGAGTCGTGCGGCTTGCAGGTGGTGGAGGTCTCCAGGCTCTCGGGACTCAAGGCGCGGTCGGGCGGCCTGGAGGTGCGGATCGAGCCCACGCGCACCGTGGTCGTGATTCCCGGGCCGCCGGATTTCCCCGCCGTGAGGATCCGTTCCGAACTGCTGCTCACCTTCGAGTGGGCGCGGGAGACCGTGGTTGGAGACGAGGCGTTCGACAAGAGGTTCTCCCTCGAAGGGCCGAAGGGGGTGATCTTCGCGTTGCTCGATGCGGAGACGCGCCGTCTGCTGTTGAGTCTGGACAGCCAATGCCGGGTGGAGATCGCCGGCGGAACGCTCCACGCCGAGGTGGCCGACGGAGGAGGGCCCAACATCCTGCCCCTCCTCGTCGACCTCGGCCGGCGGCTCGCTCAGTCCATGGAGACGGCGGTGCCGCGGCGTCTGGCTGAGAACGCCAGGTTGGATCCCGCGGCCGGAGTGCGGCTGCAGAACCTGCTCCTGCTGGTCCGCGAGCACCCCGACGAGCCGGTGACCGTCGAGGCGCTCCGCACCTCCTGCTCCGACGTGAGCTTCGACATCCGGCTGCGGGCCGCCAAGGAGCTCGGCGCCGAAGGCCGCGGCGTCCTGCTGAAGCTCGCCGAGAGCGTGGGGAACGACGCGGTGAGCGAGCAGGCCGTCTTGCTCCTGGACGAGGAGCTGCCGGTCGAACGCCTGACGGCCATCCTCGAACGCGCCCTGCGCGGGCACCGCATGCAGACGGCCCTTGTCTGCGTGGAGACGCTCGGCCGCAAGGGAGACGCTGCGTCGGTCGGCCCGTTGGCGAAGGCCCTGGCGCGCGAAAAGGGCGAGCTGGCCGCCGCCGCGGCGCAGGCCCTGGGAGCGATCGGCAGCGCGCACGCCGAACCGCCGCTGATCCAGGCCCTCCAGTACGAGGACACGGAGGTCCGGACGGCCGCGGCGAAAGCGCTCGGCCGCGTCGGTTCGGCGGCGGCCGTGCTGCCGTTGAAGGAGACCGCCGAGCACTCCCTGCTCGACCGCGACCTCCGCCGCGCCGCGCGCCAGGCGATCGCCGAGATCCAATCCCGCCTGCCGGGCGCCACACCCGGTCAACTTTCGCTGGCCGGAACCGAAGCGGGACAATTGTCGCTGGCGCCGGCCGAGGCCGGAGAGCTCTCGCTCGCCGCCGATCCTGCCGGACAGCTCTCTTTGCCGGTGGCAGAGGCGGGAGAGCTTGCGCTCGGCGGCGACGAGAAAGGGCCGAAGCCGATGCCGGGAGGGACCCCTTAGTTGGATCCAATCCTCATCTTCTTCGCCGTTGCAGGCGCCTCCACCTTGATCAAGCTCTTGGACCAGAGCCGGAAGGGTGCCTCGCCCGCGCGGCAAGAAATCCCTCCGGCCAGCCGCCTGCAGATCTGGCGCGGTGCCGCGGCGGCGTGCGGTCTGAACGTGGTGAGGAGCACCAATCGTTGGACCGGGAGCCCGAAGCTGGAGGCGCAAGCGGACCCTTTCGAGGTGCGGTTCGAAGCCCACAACGCCGACTCGCGTATCGTCGTCAACTTCCCGGGGCCGCCCGGTCTTGACCAGGTGTGGATACGCCGCCGGACGGGCGAGACGATCGTGCGCGGAACCGAGACCGGAGATGAGGATTTCGACCAGGCGTTCTTCATCCATGGGCCGATGCCGCTCGTCTGCGGGCTGCTCGATGCGGAGACACGCCGCCTCCTCCTCCGGGTGAACGCCAAGTGCCACCTGGCGATCGCGGGCGGCGAGATCCAGGCGGAGATGTTCGACGTGCAGGTGCCTTTCATCCTGCCCCTCCTTCTCGAGCTGGGGCGGCGGTTCGTTCAGGAGAGAGACTTCGTTCAATGCCTGCTCGAGAACGCTCGGCGGGATCCCGCGGCCGGAGTGCGGATCAACCAAATGCTCCTTCTGGTCCGTGAGCACGCGCGGGATCCGAGGACCGCTGCGGTGCTCCATGCCGCCTGCTCGGATGCGAGCCCGCGGGTGCGCCTGTGGACGGCTCAGACGCTGGGCGACGAGGGCCGCGACGTCCTCCGGGAGCTGGCGGAGAGCACGGAGGACGACGACATCAGCGCCCAGGCGCTCGGGATCGTGGGCCGGGAGCTGCCGTTCGAGCGCACGACCGCGATCCTCGAGCAAGCCTTGCAAGGAAGCCGCCTCCAGACGGCCTGCGCCTGCCTGGAGGTGCTCGGCGGCAGCGGGACCGCCGAGGCTGTGAACGTGCTCGCCAAGGTGGTGGTGCAGGAAGTAAGCGAGGTCGCCACCGTTGCGGCCCAAGCTCTAGGAATGAGCGCAAGCCCAGCCGCCGAAACGCCGCTGATCCAGGCTCTCTACCGCGAGTGGCCGGATCTCCGGATCGCCGCGGCGCAGGCGCTGGGTCGCGTCGGCTCGGCGAGGGCCGTCCTGCCGCTCCAGGAAGCCGCCTCGGTTGCCCAACGCTTTCCGCGCGATCGGGATCTCTTCTCGACGACACGGCAGGCGATCGCCGAGATCCAATCCCGCCTCCCCGGCGCCCTGCCCGGCCAGTTGTCGCTGGCGGAAACCGAGGCGGGGCAACTATCGATCGCCACCGATCCGGACGGGCAACTCTCGCTCGCGCCGGAAGACTCGGGACAGCTTTCGCTCAGCGACGAGAAGGAAAAGCGAGAACCGGCGCCGGAGGGCGAATGATCCAGGATTGGATCTACCTGCTCGCGCTGGGCGGCGGCGCTCTGCTCATATTAGGAGGCGGTACTCTCAAGAACGTCGTCCAGAGCCAAGCCTGGCGTCTGCGGATGTGGCGCGATGCCGCGACCGCGTGCAACCTGAACGTGGTCAGGAGCACCCGCGCCTGGGCATGGCGATTGAGGCTCGAGGCGAAAGCAGGCCCGCTGGAGGTGCGGATCGAGGGTGCCCAGCCCGGGAATGTCGGCACGCAAATCGTGGTCGTGGTTCCGAGGCCTCCCGGTTTCCGCGAGGTGAGGATCCGCCGCGAGACATGGGGACAGAGAGGAATGCCCGAGATCGAGACGGGAGACGAGGCGTTCGACAGGGTGTTCTTCATCGAAGGGCCAACGCGCCTCGTCTGCATGCTGCTCGATGCGGAGATCCGCGGGCTGCTCCTGCGCGCGAACGCCACGAGCCAGGTGAAGATCGTCAATGGCGAGCTGCAGGCGAAGACGCTCGACGTGGACATCGACGGCGTCCTGCCCATCCTCCTCGACCTCGGCCAGCGGTTCACTCAGAAGGTGGACGTCCTGCAGTGCCTGATCGACAACGTCCTGCGGGATCCCGCGGCCGGCGTGCGGCTCAGCAGCCTTGTCGTCCTGGTCCTCGAGTGCGCTCGGGGTCCGAGGACGGACGAGGTGCTCCGCATCGCCTGCGCGGACCAGGACTCGAAGGTCCGGCTGCGGGCGGCCATCGAATTGGGTCCCGAAGGACACGGCGTGCTCATGGAGCTCGCGGAGAGCGCACAGCAGGACGACGTCAGCGCCCAGGCCGTCCGAGCCTTGGGGCGCGAGCTGCCCTTCGAGCGCACGACGGCCCTCCTCCAGCATGCCCTGGGCGTCCGCCGCATGCAGACCGCCCGCGCTTGCCTGGAGACGCTCGGTAGCAGCGGCACCGCCGAGGCCGTGGACCTCCTCGCCAAGGTGCTGGCGCAGGAAAAGGTGCTGGGGCATGAAGAAAACGAGATCCTTATCGCCGCAGCCCAGGCTCTCGGAACGACCGCCAACCCGGCCGCCGAGGCGCCGCTGCTCCTGGCTCTCCGCCACCCGCGGTTGGACCTCCGAATTGCCGCGGCGAGGGCACTGGGGCGCGTCGGCTCCGTGGCCGCGGTCCTGCCGCTGAAGGAAGCGGCGCGCCTCTCATGGCCGGATCTCACCCAGGCCATACGCCAGGCGATCGCCGAGATCCAATACCGCCAGCCGGGCGCCTCACCCGGTCAACTGTCGCTGGCGGGGACCGAAGCGGGTCAGTTGTCGTTGGCGCAAGCCGAGACGGGCCAACTGTCGCTCGCTGCGGAGGCCGGGCAGCTCTCGCTCAGCGCCGAGGAGGAACGCGAGCGATAAAATTGGAACGCATACTGGCGCGTAGAGACGCGCGCATGCTCGGCCAGGAAACCGCGATGAACAGCCACGTCAGGACGGCGAATCCGGCGCCGTCCTGACAGACGACGTAAGAGGCCATCGTCGTCGTTCTCTCCGTCAGGGCGTCCAGCCCGAAATAGGCTCCATTGCAACTGGCGTGCAGAAACAAGGCCGGCCACAGGCTGCGCGACCGCATTCTCGGCCAGGTGAAGAGAAAGGTCAGGCCCACGACGGGGCCCGGAGCCCATTGGAACAAGCCCACGAAAAGAGCGCCGCCACCGGGCAGCTCCCACAGGTGGATGACCGAGAGGAAGTAAACCTCGTAGCAAAGAGCGCTGAACAGGAAGGTCAGGAATAGAAAGAGCCGGATCTCGAGCCGCGCCTCCTGGGAGGTCACCGCGGCGCGTGGGAGCGGACGGTAGATCTGTTCAGCGGTCGCGGCCGAAGCTCTCCAGCTCTCCGCTGCCCGCCGGAGCTTGGCGAAGATCACGCCGCAACGCGCGCACTCATCCGCCTCGGATTGCTCGAAGTCGCAGCGGGGACAGGTGATCAAGCTCCAATCGCGCATCTCACCTCGCGAAGACTGCGCTGCCACGAGAATCAGCCAGCCTGTTGTGCAGCGGGCGTGCCAGCAGCAAGGACGAGCGAAGCGGAGCCTTTGAAGAGGAAGGACAGAAAAACAGTGTCAATAGGAGCGTCGCGTTTGGTCAAGCGGGAGATCTCCCGCGATAGACTCCTCACGCTTGGAGGGCAGCCAGCGCGGAGTCGACGTTCACGTCCAGACCGCATTCCCAAAGCGC
>DATBGJ010000586.1:0-2094 GCA_036558045.1 Thermoanaerobaculia bacterium | reverse complement strand
CGCATCCGCATCAAGGCCGAGGCCAGCGGTCCGAAGGTGCGGCTGACGATCGCCGACGACGGCGGCGGCATCGACGTGGCGCGGGTGATCCAGAAGGCGGTGGCCTCCGGCCTGGTGGACTCCGGCGCCGCCGCGACCATGGGCAAGAAGGAGGCGCTGCGCCTGCTCTTCGCGCCCGGATTCTCCACCCGCAAGCAGGTCTCGGAGGTCTCCGGCCGCGGCGTCGGCCTCGACGTGGTGGCCAACGCCGTGGCGCGGGTGGGCGGCGAGGTGTTCGTGGAGACCGAGCCGCGGCACGGCACGACGTTCACCGTCGAGGTGCCGGTGGCGCGCCGCGGCGAGTCGGTGATGCTGCTGCGGGTGGGGCAGCTCAAGATCGCTCTGCCCGCTTCCGTCATCCGCCGCGCCACGCGGCTCGGCGCGGCGCAGGTCGTCGAGCGGGACGGCCGCACCCTGGCGTCGCTCGCCGGCCGGCTCGTCCCCTTCGTGCCGCTGGCGCGCATCTACGGCCAGCCCGCCGGCGAGGATCAGCTCCTGCTCGAAGGCGTGGTCTCGGGCCAGCCTTTGGCGCTCGCCGTGGACGGAGTGGAAGGCGAGCAGGAGGTGCTGGTGCGGCCGATCACCCGGCGGGCGCCGACAGACCGGCTGCTCGAAGGCGTGGCCCTGCTCGCCTCGGGCGAGCCGGTGGGCGTGCTCTCGCCCTCGGTGCTGGCGCAGCGCGAGTACCTGCGCGCCCTGCCGGCCGCCCGGCCGCAGGTGGCGGCGCGGCGGGTGCGGGTGCTGCTGGTGGACGATTCGCTGGTCACCCGCGAGATGGAGCGGCGCCTGCTGGAGGATGCGGGCTTCCACGTCTCCGCCGCCAGCGATGCCGAGGAGGCCCTCTGGCTGCTCGCCGAGGAGAGCTTCGACTGCGTGGTCACCGACATCGAGATGCCGCGCATCGACGGTTTCGAGCTGACGGCGCAGCTCCGCAGCATGGAGAACTTCGCGCAGCTCCCCATCGTCGTCGTCTCTACCCGCGACCGGCCGGAGGACCGGCTGCGCGGCTTGAAGGCCGGCGCCGACGCCTATCTCACCAAGCAGGGTCTGGACGCCGGCGAGCTGGTGGACCTGGTGCGGCGGCTGGGGGGGACGGGGCGATGAGGGGGGCCTTGGACTCCGGGCGGGCCTGCGCTTCGAGACCTCACCCCCTGGCCCCCTCTCCAGCGGAGCTGGAGAGGGGGGAGCACCTGCGAAGGGATAGTGCTGTAGGGTGCGCTGTGCGCACCATGACGAACGTTGAAGGTGCGCAGAGCGCACCCTACGGCAATACCTCTTCGGCGTTCCCCCCTCTCCATCTTCGATGGAGAGGGGGCCAGGGGGTGAGGTCTCGAAGCGCAAATCCCGCCGAATCCCAGCACCCTTTGAATCCTCTCCGGCCGCCGGAGGCCCTTTGATCCGCGTCCTCCTCGTCGACGACTCCCCCTCTGTGCGGGCCGTGCTGCGGCGCTTCTTCTCCCGCACGCGCGACGTGCGGGTGGTGGGGGAGGCCGAGGACGGCGAGCAGGCCGTGCAGGCGGTGATCGACCTGCAGCCGCACGTCATCGTCATGGACCTGCAGATGCCGGTGCTGGACGGCTACGCGGCGACGGAGCGCATCATGGCCGTGCGGCCGACGCCGATCGTCGTCCTCTCCTCGCGCGCCAACCGCAACCAGATGCAGACCGCGTTCGAGGCGATGCGGCGCGGCGCCCTGGAGGTGCTGCCGAAGCCCGAGGACACGGCGAGCTGGCAGCAGCTCGCCGAGAGCCTGCCGGAGATGGTGCGCACGGTGGCGGCGGCGCAGGCCGCGCCGCGCTCGCCGCGGCCGCGGGCCGTCCGCCCGGCCGCGCTCGCTGCCGCGCCGCGCGAGCTGCGCTGGGTGGCCATCGGCGCTTCGACGGGAGGACCGGCAGCCATCCGCGAGCTGCTCGCCGGCATGCCGGCCGACGCGCCGGTGGGCTTCCTGATCGTCCAGCACATCGCCTCCGGCTTCGAGCTGGGCTTCGCCGACTGGCTCAACAAGGAGCTGCCGTTCGACGTCCGCCTGGCCACGGAAGGCGAGGTCCTCCGCCG
>DATBGJ010000585.1:0-4929 GCA_036558045.1 Thermoanaerobaculia bacterium | reverse complement strand
CTTGTCGCCGCGGACGTCGGGATAGCGGAGGAGCTTCGTCTGGGCGGAGGCCGCCCGGGCGAGGCCGGCGGCGGCTGCGAGACAAAGAAGGGCGCGAAGGGCGCGGTGCATGGAGACCTCCCTGAATCGGGTTAGACGTAGAAGATCGCTCCCGCGTTAGCAGCGGACAGGATGTCTACGGATGTAGGCAGGGGAAGTTGCAGGCTCTCACCTCCCCGACCCTACTCCCCCGGAAACCCCACCCGCCGCTCCCGCTCGGCGGTGCCTTCCAGCTCTTTGATCTTCTGCAGCAGGTCCTCCCGGTCCTCGGTGACCTCGACGGAGGCGCCGGAGAGGAGGAGAAGGCGGGTTCCCCGGCCGTGCCGCTCGGGAACGGTGAGGCCGATGATGGACTCCGTCCGCAGCCAGACTTCACGGTTCGAGCTTTCGGTGACCTGGATCCAGGGCATGGGGATCGCCTCCGTTCGCTTACGAGAGGGACAATACCAGCAGGAACGGTATCACCCGCTTCGTCCGCCGGGCGTACTCCTCGTACTCCGGATAGCGCCGCCGCACCAGGGTCTCCTCGAAGATCATGCGCAGGAACAGCATGGCCGTGACGACGGCTCCGAGGGCGGCGCTCGTGGGCGACGGATTGGCGGCGACGCCCACCCAGACGAAGAGGAGGATGGCGGCGTAGATCGGGTGCCGCACCCAGCGGTAGGGGCCGCTGGTGACGAGGCCGCCCCCGGTCGGGTTGGCCGCGTAATGGAAGCTGCGGACGCCGAAGGTGACGCGCGCCCAGATCATGAGCAGGAAGGCCGCGGCCTGAAGCCCGAGGGTCACCGGTCCGTGGCCCAGAAGGCTGCGCGCCCAGAGGAGACCGGCGATCGCCAGCACCAGGACGGCGAAGACCGGCCCCGAGAGCGGCTTGGCATACTTCTCCAGGAAGGATCCCGGCATGCCGCCCCAGCCTACAACGCCACCTCGGGATCCCGCTCCGACGCCGAGCCCATCCGGTGGAGCTCCTCGAGGACCTCGGCGAAGAGATCGAAGAGCTGCTTCAGGCGCTGCACGTCCTTGATGACGCCGAGGGCCAGGAAGTGCAGCTCGTCCACGCCTTCGGGGAAGTGATGGCGGAAGAACCCTTCGTCGTCCTTGAGCTCGAGCCGGATCTGCGGCTGCTCCTGGATCAGCCGGCGGATCTCGGAGCTCGCGAAGAGGGCGCGGATCTTGGCTTCGTCATTGCCCTTGATGATGAAGTCGTCGTCGAATTGCAGGGAATACCCGACCTCGATGTCCTGCATCCCCAGAGCCTTGCCCAGGCCGCTGAAGATCCCCTTGCGATAGATGTGGAAGCGCAGGCCGTCGTTGCTGGCGAAAGGCGCGCGCATCCGCGTGTACGTGACGTGGCTGTGGCCGGAAGACACCGTATAGGTATCCAGGGTGATCGTCCAGTTCTTGACGTGCGCCTGGACCTTGTCGCCCTTCCAGAAGCCGCCGTCGACGAAGTCGGCCCCGATCTCGGCGCAGAGCTGTTTCCAGGCCTCCTCGCGGCCAGGACCGAAGGCACCTGTCAGAAAACCCATCCAATCTCCTTTCAGCCGGGCGCCATTACAACACGGATCGCGCCAGGCCCATACAGAGGACAAAACCGTGCTCTCGCGAGGACGTTTTTTCGTCACCCGCCGACGTCGAAGACCTCCCCGCACCGCGCCCAGCGGACCGGCAGACCGCCCGCCGCGGCGCGCGCTTCCTCAAGCGAGATCCGCGGGTCGAAGGTCGGCCAAACGTGCGTGAGGGCCAGCTCGCGCACCCCGGCGCGCCGCGCGGTGTCGCCGGCTTGGCGGGCGCTGAGGTGGACGGGCCCGCCCATCTTCGCTTCCTGGTAGGTGGCCTCGCAGAGCAGGAGATCGCTGCCCCGGGCGAAGCCGGCGAGACCGGCGTCGGTGTGGGTGTCCGCCGAGTAGGTGAGCGCGCCGCCGGCCGTCTCGGCGCGGATGCCCAGCGTGTGCGCGGGATGGTCCATGCGCAGGAAGCGCAAGCGGACGCCGCCGATCTCGGCCGTGTCCCCCGCGTCGACGGTGTGGAATTCGAACGCTTCCCCGAGGTCCTCCCAACCGTCCTCGCCGAGCAGCTTCGCGAGCGTCTCGCGGACTCCCGGAGGGCAGTACAGAGGGAGGCGCAATCCGCTGTATTCGCCGTAGCGTAGCGCCACATGGAGGGGGAACACGTCGGCGCAGTGGTCGGCGTGGACGTGGCTGAGGACCAGGGCGTCGATCCGGGTGAAGTCCGCCAGCCGCTGCAGCTCCGCGAACGTGCCGTTGCCGGCGTCGATCCACAGCTTCGTCCCGCCGCGCTCGAGGAGAAAGCCGCTGCTGGGATTGCCCGGGGCCGGATAGCCGCCGGAGCTGCCGAGGACGGTCAGACGCATGGGTGCACCTCCGCCGCAAGGATACCCCCTGAAACGAACTTCCACCGCCTGTCACTCGTAAACAGAGATAGGAGCTGCGCGCTTTGGCACCGCTTATGCACCTATTTTTATATAAGCGGTTCAAGCAGTTCCGGATCTGAAAGGCAGGACATCATGTCTGATCTGATCTCCCCGCACTCTCCCCAGGAAAGGAGTCCCTCCGCTGGCCGCCATGCGGTGGTCGTAGGGGGCAGCATCGGAGGCATGCTCGCGGCGCGCGTGCTCTCCGAGCACTTCGATGCCGTCACCGTCGTCGAGCGCGACGTCTTGCCTGAAGGCGTCGAGGATCGTCCCGGCGTGCCGCACGCCCGGCACCTCCACTTCTTCTTCAAGCGCGGCCTGATGGTGGTCGAGGAGCTGTTCCCCGGCGTCACGGCCGACCTCCTGGAGGCGGGCAGCCATCTCCTCGACCAGGGGCGCGACTTCCGCATCCTCTACCGCTCCGGCTGGTCGCCGCGCGGCGAGCTGGGGCTGGAGTTCTGCACCTTCACGCGGCCGCTGCTGGAGGCGACCATCCGCCGGCACCTGAAGACCGATCCCAAGATCACGCTCATCGAGGGCTTCGAGGTCTCCGGCTTGGTCTTGAGCGAGGACGGCTCGCGGGTGCAGGGGGTGAAGATCGTCTCTCGTCGTCGGGACCCCGGCGCGGCGCCGGAGACCCTGACGCTGCCGGCCGAGCTGGTGATGGATACCAGCGGCCGCGGCTCGCGCGCGCCGCAGTGGCTGGAAGCGGCGGGCCGCGCCAAGCCCGAAGAGACCGTGGTCGACGCCTTCTGGGGCTACGCCACGCGCATCTACGAGCCGGTCCCCGTCCAGCAGAAGGATTGGAAGACCCTGTTCATCATGAACCGGCCGCCGTACCAGCCGCGGGCGGGGATCATCCAGCCCATCGAAGGCGACCGCTGGATGGTGACCATCGCCGGCGTGATGCACGACTATCCGCCGACGGACGAGAAGGGCTTCCTCGACTTCGCGCGCAGCCTGCCCTCGCCGGAGCTGCACCGGGCGATCGAGCACGCCCGGCCGCTCACCCGCATCTACGGCTACCGCCGCACCGCGAACCTGCTGCGCCACTACGACAAGGCGGACGTGCCGCAGGGCTTCGCGGCGCTGGGGGATTCGGTCTGCGCCTTCAATCCGGTCTACGGCGTCGGCATGACGCTGGCCGGCCTGGAGGCGCTGGAGCTGCGGCGGCTCCTGGGCGAGAACGGCGGCCGGCTCGACACCCGGCGCTTCCAGAAGCTGGTCGCCAAGCTGGTCACCGGCCCCTGGGCGCTGACCACGGGCGAGGACCTGCGCTGGCCGGCCACGCAGGGCGGCAGGATCACCGTCAAGGTCAAGTTCATGCACTGGTACATCGAGCAGGTGATTCGGCTGATCCCGCAGAGCCAGGAGGTCTTCCGGCGCTTCCAGGAAGTCAACCACATGATGAAGTCGCCGGCGGCGCTCTTCCATCCCGCCGTGCTGGGACCGGTGTTGCGGCAGGCCTTCGGGCCGAAGCGGCGCGCGGTGCCGCAGGCGCAGCAAGTGCCGGCGCGGGCCGCCACGCGCTCGGCGACGACCTCGACGATCAGCGTGCCGCGCTGAGGCCCGGCGTTCACCGCCCCTGCAACGGTCCCCGCGGCCGCTGCAGGGGCGCGCCGCGGCCATTCATGAAATCAAGTCGCATTTCAGTCGGAACCGGCAAGAAGTTGAGCGATGGCATGGGGTTTTTCCGTTTATAGAGGGAAGGGGCGGATTGTCCGCTTCCTGACCCTCTTCTGACGGTGGTGCTACCATGACGACGCCACAGGAGGCGTATCGATGGCTCTCCGCGATCCTTTCCCCAAGCTCACCTACGAGGACTACGTCCGTATCCCCGAAGACGGCCAGCGACACGAGATTATCGATGGGGAGCACTACGTGACCGCCGCGCCGTTCATCCGACATCAGAGGATCGTTCGGCGGCTGGTTTCTCGCTTCGACGGATTCCTCCGCGAGCACCCTCTTGGGGAGTACTTCTTCGCCCCGACGGACGTGGTTCTCTCGCCGCACGACATCGTCCAGCCCGATCTTTTCTTCATCTCCAACGAACGGTCACCGATCGTCACGGAGAAAAACGTCCAGGGTGCACCGGACCTGGTCATCGAGATCCTCTCCGGCTCCAGCCGCCGCCTGGACGAGGTCCTCAAGCGGCAAGCGTACGAACGATTCGGAGCGCGGGAGTACTGGATCTTCGATCCGAGCAGGAAGAATGCCCAAGTTTGGGAACGGACCGCCAAGGGTCTACGACGCAAGGCTCTGCTCTACGCGGCTGCGGGAGACGTCCTCACGACCGCGCTGCTGCCGGGCCTCGAGATTCCGTTGGCGGAGATCTTCGAGGAATAGGGTAGGCCGATAGGCTACGGCCGCGGCGGTGCGAGGTCGGAGGCGTGGAAGTGGCTGATCAACCAGCGGTCCTCCACGCGGCGCCAGACGAACGTGCGCCGGCGCACGAG
>DATBGJ010000584.1:0-8155 GCA_036558045.1 Thermoanaerobaculia bacterium | reverse complement strand
GATACAGATAGACCCCCTCCCGCGTCCACCACATCCGATGCACCGCGCGCGGCCGCGGAAAGTGGAGCAGCCGGAGCGCGCCGCCGCGGGGACGCGGCAGGCTCGTCACGCTCTCGGCGCCGGAGATCTCGAGGTGCTGCGGCGCCGGCGGGAGCACGAGCATCCGAACGCCGTCGAGCGGCTGCGGGCTGCCCAGCAGGATCTGTCCTTCACCCGTGGGCCCGAGACGGATGCGGGCGCCGTCCGCCTCGGCGCGCAGGCTCGTCGTCAGCGGCTTGACCCATAGGCCGTTGTGGACGAAATCCTCGCGGCCGGAGGGCTTGAGGTGGGACTGGGTCGTTTCATAAGGGAGCAGCCTTTGGGCGAATCTCGAGACGTAGCGGTAGCCGCCGTCGTCGTCGAGGAAGAAGGCGCGCGGCTGCATCCATAAAGGCCAGAGGAGCGGCGCGGCGAGAGCCGCTATCGCGAAGGCCCAGGAAGCGCGGGCCGGCCGGCCGGCGCTGAACCAGAAGGCTGGATACAAGGCCAGGAAATACCGGTTGGCGATGGCGCCGCCGCCGCCGTAGAAATTGAACGGCCGCGCGAGGAGAAAGCCGGCGCAAGCCGCGAGCGCCGCGAGGATCAGCCACGTCCTCCCTTCGCCTCGCCGGAAGGCGATGACCCCGAGGAGGAGCGGCAGGAAGTAGGGCAGGAGGCCCACGTGGCGACCGATCAGGGAGTAGAGGACGTTCCAGGCTGACTGCCGGAGCTCGAATTCGTCCGCCGGTTTCCACGAGCGGTTGCCGCCCGCGGCGATCTGCGCTTGCCAACTCACCGTGAGATCGACCTCCGGAAAGCCGCTATGGGAGTCGAAGCTCAGGCGTTCGCCGCCGTAAGGCGTCCAGGCGTCGCCCTCGCCGAGATTGGTGAAGAGCGAGACCGCGAGCAGGATGCCGGCCATGAGGACGAGAGCGGAGAACGCGAGCCGGCGTTGCTTCGCGGGGATGGCCAGGGCCAGCGGAATCAGCAAAGTCCCGTAGAGCGGGCGCGACATCACGACGAGGGTGATCAGTCCGCCGGCGGCGAGCCAGCGCAACGCCGCTCGCGGCCGCGTCTCGGCCGCCTCGCCGTCTCGGGGAGCGTCGTACACCAGCGCCAGGGCGAGGGCGGTGAGGCACATGAGGAAGAGATCGGAGTGGGCCCAGAAGACGTACGCGAAAGCGACCGAGGCGAAGATCCAGGCGGCCACCCAGAGAGGAGCGACGGGCCCGAGACGCCGCGCCAACGCGCGTGCCGCCACCACCGCGGCGAGGGCGAGGAGCAGGGCGTTGGCGATCGCGGCGCCGCGCGTTGGGAAGAGGCGGAGGAACGGCGCGATCCACGCCGCGTACGAAGCCGGCTTGGCGTAGCTGAGGGTCCGTCCGCCGTCGCCGCTCTGCAGGATCAGTCCCTCGGGTTTCAGGCCCCACTGCGCGACGAAGCGGTCGAAGTCCTGCCGCGAGTAGCGCAGGTCGTGATCCCAGGCCAGGCTCTGCGCCTGCATGAGATACGTGGCCTCGTCGCCGACCAGCCCCGGCCAGCGCCGCCGGTCGAGGGAAGCGGCCCCGGCCAGCGTCGCCGCCAGCAGCAGGCCGAGCACGGCCCAGCACCCGAGGCGTTGCATGGCGGGGGATTATAGGACCCCCTGCTACAATACCCCTCCGATGGCCAGCCAGCCGATCATCCTCCGTCCGCCTGTCCAGACGGCGCCCGAGCCGGCGGAGCTGGAGGTGAGCGTGCTCATCCCGGTGATCGACGAAGCGGGCACGGTGGAGGAGCTGGCGCACCGGGTGGCGGCGGTGCTGGAGCGCGAGGGGCGCAGCTTCGAGATCATCTTCATCGACGACGGCTCGCGGGACGGCACGCCGGCGCGGGTGCGCGCGGCCCGCGAGCGCGATCCGCGCGTCAAGCTGGTGCGGCTGCGGCGCAACTTCGGCAAAGCCGCGGCGCTCTCCGCCGGCTTCGACCACTCGCT
Source organism: Thermoanaerobaculia bacterium (assembly GCA_036558045.1). Classification (GTDB taxonomy): domain Bacteria; phylum Acidobacteriota; class Thermoanaerobaculia; order Multivoradales; family UBA5704; genus DATARR01. The sequence goes on along the minus strand of DATBGJ010000584.1, from coordinate 6,162 downwards.
CGGCCGTATCGTCATCACCATGGACGGCGACCTGCAGGACGATCCGGACGAGATCCCGCGTTTCCTCTCCACCCTCGAAGAGAAGGACCTCGACCTCGTCTCCGGCTGGAAGCGGCGGCGCCAGGACCCGGTGAGCAAGACCTGGCCCTCGCGCCTGTTCAACTGGGTGACCCGGCAGCTCGCGCAGGTGGACATCCACGACTTCAACTGCGGCTTCAAGGCCTACCGGCGGGAAGTGCTGGCGGAGATCGCGGTGTACGGCGAGCTCCACCGCTACATCCCCGTGCTCGCCAGCCGCCGCGGCTTCTCGGTGGGCGAGATCCAGGTGGCCCATCATCCGCGCCGGCACGGCGTCAGCAAGTACGGCTGGGACCGTTTCTACAAGGGTCTCCTCGACCTCATCACCGTGCTCTTCATCACTCGCTACACGCGGCGGCCCCTGCACCTCTTCGGCGCCTTCGGGCTGCTCTTCCTCACCGTGGGCTTCGGCGTCAACGCCTACCTGGCGTGGATCTGGTTCGGCGGCCAGAACCTCTCCAACCGGCCTCTCCTCCTGCTCGGCGTCCTGCTGATGCTGCTCGGCATCCAGGTGCTCACCACCGGCCTGATCGGCGAGATGATCACCTTCAAGAACTTCCGCCGCCGCGACAGCTATTCGATCAAGGAATGGCTGGAGTGACGGCCGCCGCCGGCCTCGACCTCCTCTTCCTCACCCAGACCTATCCCCGCTTCGAGGGCGATACCGCCGGGCCGTTCATCCGCGACCTGGCGAGGGCCCTGGTGCGCGGCGGCGACCGCGTCACCGTGCTGGCGCCCCACGCCGCGGATCTCCCGCCGCGCTGGCAGGACGGCGGCGTCGAGGTCGTCACCTTCCGCTACGCGCCGGTCAGAGGGGAGGTGCTCGGCTACGGCCGCACTCTGGAGGCCGACGAGCGGGTGAAGGGAAGGGCCATGCTGGCGGCGCCCCTCTACCTCCTCGCGGGGTGCCAGGCGATTCGCCGGCTGCGCCGCGAGCGCCGGTTCGACCTCGTGCACGCCCACTGGATCGTGCCCAACGGCGTCGCGGCGGCGATGGCCGGCGGCAATGTGCCGCTCGCCATCGGCCTCCACGGCAGCGACGTGTTCCTGGCCGAGAGGCGGGGCGTCCGGCGCCTCGCCCGCTGGGCCCTCTCCCGCGCGCGCCTGCTCACCGGCTGCTCGCCGGAGCTGGTCGAGCGCATGCGGGTTCTTGGATTTCCGGCGGACCGATCGCGCGTCATCCCTTATGGCGTGGACGTCGAAACGTTTTCTCCGGCGCCCGAGCGGCGGCCGCTCTGGCGGCAACGGCTGGGGATCCCGGACGGCGCGCCTCTCCTCCTGGGCGTGGGCCGGATGGCGACCAAGAAGGGCTTCCAGGTGCTGATCGAGATCCTCCCTGCGCTCCTCGGGGAGTTTCCGGAGCTGCACGTGGTGCTGGCGGGCGGCGGGGATCTGCTGGAGCCGTTCCGCGAGGCGGCGCGCCCCTGCGGCCCCCGGGTCCATTTTCCTGGCGCGGTGCTGCGCGATACGCTGCCGGACCTCTTCCGCGCGGCGGACGTCTTCGTGCTGCCCGCCGTCCACGACGCCCGGGGGAACGTGGACGGCCTCCCCAACGTCATCCTGGAGGCCATGGCGACCGGCCTGCCGGTAGTGGCCTCCGGAATTTCCGGGATTCCCCTGGCCGTGGAGGACGGCGGGACCGGACTCCTGGTGCCGGAGGGGGATCGGGAGGCGTTGCTCGCGGCTCTCCGCAGGCTGCTGGCGAATCCGGCCGAGGCCAGGGCGATGGGGGAGCGGGGGCGGCGGAAGGCCGAGGCCGAGCTGACCTGGGACGCGGTGGCGGCGCGCTATCGGGAGGCGTATCTGGCGCTTGCCGGTGCCACTTTGATTCCATATACTTCAGGTGCTTCTTCAGCCCCTTGATCGCCGACCACTCTCTGGCCCGACCTCCGATCCCTATGCCAAAAAAACCGCCACGCCCCGGCATCACCAAGGCCGATCTCATCGACGTGGTCTACGACCGCCACGGCGGTCTGACCAAGGACGAGGCGGCCGACATCGTGGACGCCATCTTCCGCACCGTGAAGGTCTCGCTGGCGGACGGCCGGCCGGTGCGCATCAAGAACTTCGGCACCTTCGAGGTCACGCGGCGGCCGGGCCGCATGGGGGTCAATCCGGTGAGCGGCGAGAAGATGTTCATCCGCCCGCACCGGGGGTTGAGCTTCAAGCCGGCGCGGCGCCTGCGCGACGGCATGGCCGAACCCGAGTAAGCCTGGATGCTTTCCAAGGCCAGGGTCCAGAAGCGGCTCTACTACAAGATCGGCGAGGCCTGCAAAGCCCTCGGCATCCAGCCTTACGTGCTGCGCTACTGGGAGACCGAGTTCCCGGCGCGCACCCCCAGCAAGAGCCGTTCCGGCCAGCGCGTCTACAGCGAGAAAGAGCTGGAGATCATCCGCCGCATCAAGGAGCTCCTCTACGAGGAGGGCTACACCATCGCCGGCGCCAAGAAGAAGCTCGAAGGGGAGCTCGCGGCCGGCGCCCTGGGCGAGGTCAAGGAAGAGCCGGTGACGGCGGACCTGCCGCTTCAACCGCCGCCGCCCCGCCGGCCGTCCGCCGAGCCCGACGCCGCGGCGCCGCCCGCGCTTGACACGAGCGGCGACGAACGGGTAGAAAGGCTCGTCTCGGGGATCGCAGGGGCCCTGCAGGAAGCGCGAGAGCTGCTCGAGCTTCTCCGGCCGAAGGATTCTTGAGACCGCATTTCCGGTCGGGACGTGGCGCAGTCTGGTAGCGTACCTGAATGGGGTTCAGGGGGTCCGGGGTTCAAATCCCCGCGTCCCGACCAAATCTCCCTCCCTTCTCCCCTCACCTGACGGCCGGCGCGCCAGCATTGGACCTGACGTGCTTCAGGTATTCGAGCTGGGACGGTAGTGTAGAGACCAGCCTTTGGGCTTTTTCGCGCAGCAGCCGGAAGGCGTGAAGAGCCTTCTCGTGCTCGATATGGTCGAGAGCGGGCAAGCTCGACGGGGGCTGATAATTGAGGCCGAGCAGCATCACGGAGTAGGAGTAGGCCTCGAAGCCATGGAAGAGCGGATTGATGTTGCGGGCGTTCGGCAGCCTCCTCTTCCAGAGCTCGAGGCGTTCGGCCAGATCGTCCGGGACGGCGAGGCTCTTGGTGGCGTGCCAGAAATCCGTGTCCGCCCGGTCGGTCGTGCGGTAGTGGAGGATGAGGAAGTTGCGGACGCCGTCGATGCAGTCAGCCATCACCCGGTTGAAGCTCTTGATCGTATCGTCGTCGAAAGTGCGGCCGGGGAAGTGGTTCACCATCTCCTCGATCCCGTGCTGGATGAAGAAGATGCCGGTCGATTCGAGAGGCTCCACGAAGCCGCTCGACAAGCCGATCGCGACACAGTTCTTGACCCATGAATTCCGGCATCTGCCGATCCGCATCTGGATGTGCGAGGCTTTCACCCCATCGGCCGCGGGCCCCAAGTGGTTGCGGAATTCGAGCTCCGCCATTTCCGGCGCAATGAACCGGCTCGCATACACGTAGCCCGTGCCGATCCGTCCGTAGAGGGGAATGTCCCAGACCCAGCCGGCGGAGAGGGCCGTGGCGGTGGTGAACGGGTTGATGCCGTGGACCTCGATGTCCCGCGGCACCTGCATCGCCACGGCGCTGTCGCAGAGGAGCGAGTCGGAGAACGAGACGAATGGCTCGCCGAGCGTCTGATTGACGAGCAGGCCGCGGAAACCGGTACAGTCGATATAGAAGTCGCCCTGGAGGACGCCATGCTCGCCGGTGACCAGGTGATCGATGAAGCCGTCTTCCCGGAGCTTGACCTCGGCCACGTCGTCGATCACCTGCCGGACTCCGCGCCGCATCGCATACCCCTTGAGGAACTGCGCCAGGAGGCCGGCGTCGAAGTGATAGGCGTAGGGATATTGCACCTTGTGCTCGGCGAGGATGTTCTTCTTTCCTTGCCGGTCGACGGTGAAATAATCCTGCACCTTCTCGTCGAAGACGCGGCCGTCGAGGAAGCGGGGCGATCTCTGGGCGTCGCACATCGCCGGCACGAGGAAGCAGGAGTAATCGAAAGGCTCTTCGTGCCGTTTGAGCTTCAGCCACCACTCGCCCATGTTGAAGCCGTCGACGACTTCGTAGCGTTGGAACGGGTGGAAGAAATGCCCCCGTTCCGCGCGCCAATTCACGAACTTGATCGCCAGCTTGTAGCTCGCGTTGCAGCTCGGCATCCACTCGCTCTCGTCGAGCCCCAGGAAATCGAAGAAGAGCTTGACGGTGCTGAAAGTAGCCTCGCCGACGCCGATCGTCTTGATGTTGGAGGATTCGATCAGGGTGATGTCGACGCCCGGCAGGGACCGTTTCAGGTGGGACGCGGTCATCCAGCCGGCGGTGCCACCGCCGACGATCACGACCTTGCAACCGCCGGCTGGCGTGGTGGCGGGATCGCCCATCACGCCTCCTGCGCCGCCCGCAGCGCGTCGACTCGCTCGGCGATGGCTGCCACCGTAGGGCGGGTGAAGAAATCGGCAGCCGCGAACCGGACGTTCAACGACTCCGAAAGGCCGGCGATCATCTGTGTGGCCATCAGAGAGTGTCCACCCAAGCGGAAGAAGTTGCCCTCGCGGCCCACCTCCTCGACTTTGAGAATCTTGGCAAAGAGCATGGCCACAACCTTTTCGGTGTCCGTGCGTGGCGCTTCGGCGGCCGCTCCGACTTGGCGCTCGACGCTGCTCGGAGCCGGCAGGGCCTCGCGGTCGATCTTGCCGTTCGGGTTGAGCGGCATTTCGCGCAGCCGAACGAAGTAGTTCGGGATCATGTAGGCCGGGAGCTTTTGCGCCAGCGCGCCGCGCAGCTCGTCCTCGGACTCGGCTGGTTCGGCCTCAGCGCAGGTGTAGTAGGCCGTCAGGCGCCAGTCGCCCGGCGTGTGCTCGGAGGCCACGGCGACCGCCTCCTTGACGCCGGGGCGGGCGCGCAGGAGGGTTTCGATCTCGCCCAGCTCGATGCGCAGGCCGCGGATCTTCGCCTGGTGGTCGATGCGGCCGACGAACTGCAGGGTGCCGTCGGGCAGATAGCGGCCCAGGTCTCCCGTGCGATAGAGCTTCGCGCCCGCCTTGCCAGCGAAGGGATCGTCGACGAACTTTCTCGCAGTGAGGGCGGCGTCGTTGGCGTAGCCCCGGCCGACGCCGTCGCCGGCCAGGCAGATTTCGCCCACCACGCCGATCGGCAGCAGCCGCAGCTCTTCGTCGAGCACGTAGACCTGGGTGTTGTAGATCGGCTTGCCGATCGGCACCGAGGTCCTGGCGTAGCGCTCGAAGTCGTGCAGGCGGTAGAACGAGGAGACGTCGCTGCTCTCCGCGGCGCCGTAGACGTTGGCGATCTCGGGGACGTGGTCCTCCGCTGCCGCCCAGCTCATCAGCCGCGAGGCGGAGATGGCTTCGCCGCCGAGGAACAGGACGCGTAGGGAGCGCAGGGTCGCGCGGTCTTCCTCCCGGCGCTCGATGAGCGGGTAGAAGGTGCTGGGAGCGCAGTTGAGCAGGGTGATCCGCTCCTCGCGGACGAGGCGCAGGATCAGGTCGGGGTCGTAGCCGTCCGGCAGCATGTGCAGCTCGCCGCCGCGGATCAGCGGCATGGCCATGCTGCGCTGGGTGAGGTCGAAGCTGATCGAGCTCATCAGCAGGTTCTTGTCCGCCGGGGAGACGCTGAACTCGGTCGCGAACCAGTGCAGCAGGTTGGTCCAGCCGCGGTGGTGGACCGCGGCCGCCTTCGGGCGGCCCGTAGAGCCCGAGGTGAAGATGATGTAGCAGAGGTCTTCCGGCCCGGAGCGCTTCTCGGGCTTGTCGGCGGGATATTGGGCGATCGTCCCCCAGTCGCGGTCGAGGCACACCACCCTTGGCTTGCGCTCCGGCAGGCGGTCGAGGAGGGCCTCCCGTGTGAGGAGCACCTTGAGCTTCACGTCCTCGAACATCGTGGTCATTCGATCCTTGGGATAGGTCGGATCGTAGGGGACGTAGGCTCCGCCGGCCTTCAGGACGGCCAGGATGGCGACCGCCAGCTCGGCGGAGCGGTTCATGCAGACGCCGACCGGCGTGTTCGCGCGGACGCCCAGTTTCTGGAGGTGATGCGCC
>DATBGJ010000583.1:0-1836 GCA_036558045.1 Thermoanaerobaculia bacterium | reverse complement strand
GCTGCCGGCGATTCTCCGCAGCCGCGGCGGCCCCGCCGCGCCGGAACCGGCCTCCAGCCTCTCCACGCCGACCACTCCCGCCGTCCGCGTGCCGCACCAGAGGGTGCCGTCGCCGTCCTCGACGATGGTGCGCACCTCGTCCCCCAGGTCTCCGATCATGCCCTCGAATCGCCATCCCCGCTCCTCGCGCCGGAGGGCGGCGAGACCGTCATCCCTTCCCATCCAGACGCGCCGCGGATCGGCTCGCGAAGGCTGGAGGACGAAGGTCGTGATGGCCTCGGTGCCAGGCACCACCTCGGCGCCGTCGCCGCGGATGACGTACACCCCGTGATAGGCGCCGGCGAGCAGATCCTCGCCGGCGGCGAGCAGGGTCCAGGCGGACGGCACTCCCGGCACGGCCCGCATCCAGATCGGTCCGCCCCCTTCCGGCGCCGCCGGAGCGCCGGCGCCCGCGGCGGTGAAGAGGCCCGCCGCGGTGGCGATCCAAAGCCTGCCCTGATGGCGGGCCACGAAGTGGGCGCTCCCCTGGAGCCCCGACCTGCGGTCGATGACCGAGAGCGGCGACGCCACCTCCACCCGCGCCAGGCCGGTGTTGAGGGCCAGCCACAGCGATCCCTCGCGGTCCAGCACCATGCCGCTCACGTAGTCGTCGGGCAGGCCCACGGCCGAATCGATGACCTGTTCCACCTGGCCATCCGGCCGCAGCAGCAGAAGCCCTCCCAGGAGCGAGCCCAACGCCCAGCGCCCATCCGCAAGCCTGCGCCCCTCGAGGAGCTTCTTGGCGGCCGTCCAGCGTGAGGCCTGCTCGGCAAAAGGCAAGGCATGGCCGTCGCGGCCGAGAAGGAACAGCCCCTCCCCGCGCACCGACACGAGGAGCCGCCCGTCCGCCGGCAGCATCAGGTCCACGCGGCGGTTGCGGAAGGCCTCTCCTCCCGGCACCGGCTCCAGCCTCGCTCCCGAGAGCCGCGAGATCCCTTCCCGCGTCCACACGTAGACGGTCCCTCCAAGGTCGAAGGCGTCCGCGTACGGCCAATCGCCGGGGAAGGTGGCGATCGTCGCGAGGCGGGTCCCGTCCCACGACCACAGCCGGCGCGTGGTCAGAAAGAGGAATCCCTTGTCGGTGGCGATGGTCTTCAGGACCTGGTCGAAGTGCCGTTGCGCCGGCGGCAGGAGCGGGAGCAGCGAGACGAAGCGCAGGGTCCCTGCCGCGTCGGCCGCGAGATAGCCGAGCTCGTCGATTCCCCCGACGGCCACCCGTCCGGCGCCGTCGCTCGCCACGGCGAAGGCGGTCCTCTCCTTCCCGATCTCGATCCGCCGCCACCACGCCCCGTCGTAGACGAGGAGGCCGGCGCCGTTGGCGATATAGAGAGCTCCCCGGGGATCGCGCGCGATGTCGAAGGATTGCGAGCTGGCCTCGCGTGGAGGATCGTAGGTCTGGATCAGGGGAAAGCCGCGCTCGGACGAAGGCGCGGCGATAGCGGGAGCAGCGGCGAGCAGGAGCCAGCCGGCGAGCAGATAGGGGAGCCGCGAAGCGGCGAATGAGCGCATGCCGATAGGTCTTTGTGAAGAGTGTATCCGAGCGGCAAGACGTTTCAGTCGTCCAGGCCGTTCCTGTCCGTGTCCGTCCATTCCCGTCCGTGTCCGTCCCTGCTAGCATCCCCCCGGTGAGCACGACCCTCCGGAGCCGCGCATGAAGGTCGCCGTCGTCGGCGGCGGGCCGGCGGGCCTCTACTTCGCCCTGCTGCTCAAGAAGGCGGACCCCGGCCACCAGGTCACCGTCCTCGAGCGCAATCCCCCCGGCGCCACCTTCGGCTGGGGCGTGGTCTTCTCCGACCA
>DATBGJ010000582.1:0-1789 GCA_036558045.1 Thermoanaerobaculia bacterium | reverse complement strand
GCTCCTCCGGCCAGGCGGCTCCCGCCTCCTCCCACTCCGCTCGCAGCTCCTCCAGCCGCTCCGTCGCCGCCGTCAGGCCCACCGCCTGCGAATGGCCGCCGAAGCGTTGCAGGCGGTCCTTCCAGGCGGCGAGGAAGGCGTGCAGCTCGAGCCCCGGCACGCTGCGGCCGGAGCCCGTCGCCGACTCGCCCTCGACGGACAGCAGCACCGTGGGACGGTGGAATTCCTTCGCGATGCGCCCGGCCGCCACCCCCACCACGCCCTTGTGCCAGGCCTCGCTCCACGCCACCAGGATCGGCGGCAGCGGCGAGCGCTCGGCGAGCTGGCGCCGCGCCTCCTCCACGACGCGGTTCTCCGTGGCCTGCCGCTCGCGGTTCCAGCCGTCCAGCTCCAGAGCCAGCTTGAAGGCCTGGCCGGGATCGCGGCTCATCAGCAGCTCGAGGGCGCGGTCGGCGTCGGAGAGCCGGCCGGCCGCGTTGAGACGGGGCCCCAGCCGGAAGCCGACGTCCGCGGCCGTATACGGCGGCGTCATGCCCGATTGCTTGATGAGCGCCTTCAGGCCCTGCGACCGCGCCGCCGCCAGCGCCGAGAGTCCCAGGGCCGCGATCACCCGGTTCTCGCCCTGGAGCGGCACCAGGTCCGCGATCGTGCCGAGGCAGGCGATGCGCAGCAGGGGCAGCGGATCGAGCTGGAAGCCGCAGCGCGCCGCGAGCGCCAGGCAGAGCTTGAGCGCGAGACCCGCCGCCGCGAGGTCGCGGAACGGGTAGGTGCAGCACGCCTGGCGCGGGTTGATGTGCAGCGCTCCGGCCGGCAGCTCGCAGCCCGGCAGGTGGTGGTCCGTGATGATGACGCCGATCCCGGCGGCGAGCGCCGCCTCCACCGCCGCGGCCGAGGAGCTGCCGCAGTCGGCGGTGACGATGAGGCCGCACCCCAGCTCCCGCGCCCGCTCCACGTGGACGGTCTGAAAGCCGTAGCCCTCGCGCAGCCGGTGCGGCAGCACGGGCCGCGCTTCCAGGCCGCACTTCTGGAACACGGCGAGGAGCTGGGCCGTGGCGGTGACGCCGTCGACGTCGTAGTCGCCGACGATGGCGATGCGCTCGCCGCGCGCCTTGGCGTCGAGCAGCCGCGCCACCGCCTCCTCCATGCCGGCGAGGAGGAAGGGATCGTGGAGCTGGTCGAGCGATGGGCGGAGGAAGCGTTCGGCGTCCTTGGGTTCCGTGACGCCCCGCCGCGCGAGGAGGTTCGCCAGCCACAGCGGCTGCCCGGCGGCCGCGAGCACGCCGGCGGCCTCCGGCGCCGGCGCGGCCACCCACTCCACCGGCGAGGCGGCGCCGTCAGCCTTCGTCGTAGGCTCCGAGGGCCCGGAACTTCTGGTACCGCTGGGCGATCAGCTCTTGGACGGGAAGGCGCTCCAACTCGCCGAGCGCCCGCTCGATGACGTCCCCCACCCGCCGGCACGCCGCTGCCGGATCCGTGTGCGCGCCGCCCGGCGGCTCGGGGATGATCTCATCCACCACTCCCAAAGAAAGGAGGTCCGGCGCCGTCAGCTTCATGGCCTCGGCGGCCTCGGCCTTCTTCTCCTGATCCTTCCAGAGGATGGCGGCGCATCCCTCGGGCGAGATCACGGAGTACGTCGCGTATTCCAGGATGAACACGCGGTCGCCGATGCCGAGCGCCAGCGCGCCGCCGCTTCCTCCCTCGCCGGTGATGGTGACGACGATGGGCACCTCCAGCGCCGCCATCTCCTCCAGGTTGCGGGCGATGGCCTCCGCCTGGCCGCGCTCCTCGG
>DATBGJ010000581.1:0-1892 GCA_036558045.1 Thermoanaerobaculia bacterium | reverse complement strand
CGCCCACGCCCCCACCACGTCGATCGTGTAATGGAGGTGCGCGAGCAGCACGACGGCCACCGTCGCCCAGTGGCTGAGCGCCGCCCACCAGCGCAACCCCTTCCCCTCGCGCCGGCAGTAGAGCCAGAGCAGGAACGTGGACGAGACGTGGCCCGAGAAGAAGAGGTCCTTGGTGAGGTAGACGTGGGCGGCGTTGCCGAAGAAGGTCGAGAAGGGATTGATCAGCACGAGCCAGGCGTGCAGGAGGGCCGCGCCGTGAAGGCCGGCGTTGACGTCCGGGCCGTGAACCGGGCCGAGGCCGGTCAGCCCCACGCAGAGGCCGCGGACGATGCTGACGATGCCGCCCAGGTAGAGGAAGCTGAGGAAGGCGCTCCGGTTGCGCCGCCAGAGGGCGAGGGCCGGCGGCACGTAGAAGAGCAGCCAGAGCCAGTAATTGCGCTCGTCGATCCACGCCACCCGCGGCAGGCGGTCGAGCACGAGGTCCGGCAGCGAAGGCGCGGGCCGGCCCTCTGTCAGCAGCGAGAGAAGGAGCATCAACCCGTGACAGGCGTAACGCCACGCTAGAGCGGCGGGAACGGAATCCCGGAGGGGGCGCACGGCGAGAGACTGTATCGCCGGGCGCCGTTACTCGTACCGCAGCGCCTCGATGGGATCCAGCCGCGCGGCCCGGCGGGCGGGCCAGAGGCCGAAGAAGACTCCTACCGCGCCGGAGAAGATGAAGGCGATGGCGACGGCGTCGATGGAGACGGCGGTGTTCCAGCCCGCCAGCCGCTGCAGCGCCACGGCGCCGGTGATGCCGAGGAGCACGCCCATGGCGCCGCCCGCCATGCAGAGCGCCAGGGCCTCGATCAAGAACTGCAGCAGGATGTCCCGCCGCTTCGCTCCCAGCGCCTTGCGCACGCCGATCTCGCGCGTGCGCTCGGTCACCGAGACCAGCATGATGTTCATGATGCCGATGCCTCCCACCAGCAGCGACACCAGGGCGATGCCGGCGAGCAGGAAGGAGAACGTGCGCGTGGTCTCCTGAAAGGTCTGCACCAGGGTGGTCTGGTTGCGCACGGTGAAGTCGCTCGGCTGCGTGGCGCGCCGGCGGTGCTCGCGGCGGAGCACGTGATCGATCTCGGCGAGAGCCGCATCCATCTTCGCCGAGCTCACCGCCTGCACGTCGATCGACTGCACCCGGTCGGTGCCGAAGACGCGGAACTGGGCCGTGGAGAGCGGGATGTACAACCCTTCGTCCGGGTTCTGGAAACCGGAAGAACCCTTCGACTCCAGGACGCCGATGACCTGGAAGGGGATGCCCTGGATGCGGATCGTCTGGCCGAGGATCGACATCGTGGGCACTTTGAGGGTGTCGCCCACGGCGGATCCGAGCACCGCCACCCGCCGGCGTCCTTTCTCCTCGTTCTCGGTGAACAGCCGGCCGGCGGCGAGCTTGGAGTTCTGGATCGAGAAGTAGCTGGGCCAGCCGCCGGTGACGCTGAGATTGCCGTTGCCGTTGCCGTACTCGACCTGGATCCGGCGCTGCATCTCGGGCGTGACGTCGAGGATGTTCTGGGGATCGCGCAGCAGCGCCTCGGCGTCCTTGGCCGTGAGCTTGGTGTCGCCGCGGTCCACGCCGCCGAAGAACTCCTGGCCGGGACGGACGATGAGGGTGTTCACCCCCAGCGACTGGAGCCGGGCCTGCACGTTCCGCTGCGCTCCCTCGCCGAGAGCCACCATGGTGATGACGGCGGAGATGCCGATGATGATGCCCAGCGCGGTGAGGAACGAGCGCAGCTTGTTGGCGCGGATGGCCTCCAGGGCTACTCGGAAGATCTCGGTGAAAAGCATGGTGTATCTCCTGATTCAGGCGTCTTGCCGGCGCGACCTCACCCCAACCCCTCTCCTAA
>DATBGJ010000580.1:0-3745 GCA_036558045.1 Thermoanaerobaculia bacterium | reverse complement strand
TGGTTTCTTGGACATTGGACGGACCTTCCCTTCGAGACCTCACCCCCTGGCCCCCTCTCCATCGAAGATGGAGAGGGGGACGACGCATGACCGGGATTGCCCATGATTCTGCGCCTGCACATTCGAACCGCGTCCCCCTCTCCAGCTTGCTGGAGAGGGGGCCAGGGGGTGAGGTCTCGAAGGGCGAGCCCGTCCGGCCGGCAAGGGACTACTGAAGAAGGAAATACCCCACCACCACCGCCACGACAACCGCCACCCCGATCCCCACCCACAGCCACGTCTTCTTCCCGCCGCCCTCCGCGCCCCCACCCCCGCCGCCGAGCAGCCGCGAGCCGGCCTGGGAGATGCCGCGGAATTCGGTGAGCACGCGCAGGCGCAGCAGCTCCTCCAGGCGCTCGACGGCGGCGAGCAGCTCGCCGGCGGAGGCGTAGCGCTCCTCCGGCTTGCGGGCCAGGCACTTGAGCACCGCGGCGTCCACCTCCTGCGGCAGCTCGGGATTGAGCTGGCTCGGCAGGCCGAACTTCGGTCCCGGCGCGCGGCCGGTGAGCATCTCGTGGAAGATGACGCCGGCGGAGTAGAGGTCCGCCCGCGCGTCCACGGGGCGGCCCTCGAGGTGCTCGGGCGCCAGGTAGTAGAGCGCGCCGAGACGGATCTCGCCGGTGCCCAGGGTGGCGGTGAGGCTCGGCGCCACCGACTCGAAAGCGGTGGCGCCGAGGTCCGCCACCTTGACGGTCCCGAAATCCGGCGAGACGAGCACGTTGCGCGGCGTCAGGCTGCGGTGCACGAGGCCGTGCTGGTGCGCCTGCGCGAGCCCCCGGCACACGCCGCGCATGACGGCGAACGCCTCGGGCAGCGACACCCTGCGCGCTTTCAGAATGCGGTCGAGCGACGTGCCCTCGACCAGCTCCATGGCCATGTAGGGCCGGCCGCCGTCCTCGCCCGTCTCCAGCACCTGCACCAGGTTCGGATGGCGGCTGACCGGCACCACGGCGGCGAGCTCGCGGCGGAACCGCTCGAGCGTCGCGGCGTTCTCGCCGAGCGCGTCCGGGAAGAGCTTGACCGCCACCGGCCGGCCCTGCGGCTCGGCGGCCTTGAACACCGCCGAGCCGCCGGCCTTGCCGAGCAGCTCGCGGACCTGGTAGCGGCCGATGGTTTCAGGCAGGTCGGACGACATCGCTCTCGAAGATCATAACCGTATCGCCCACCGCGATGCGATCGAAGGGCTGCAGCACGGCGCGGCCGGCGGGCTTGCCGTTGACGCGCGTGCCGTGGCTGCTGCCGAGGTCGGTCATCACCCAGGCGCCGTCCTCCCAGGCGAGGCGCAGGTGCTCCTTGCTGGCGTTGGGCTCGCTGAGCGCCAGCGCGCAGGCGCGCGAGCGCCCCACCGTGGCCGGCTCGCCGTCGAGCGCGAGGGCGCGGCCGCGCTCCGGCCCTTCGGCGACGAAGAGGCGCGCCGGCCGCGGGCCCTCGGCCGCCTCGCCCGCCGCCAGGCGCCCCCGCCGCGGCCGCGCGATCTCCAGCGTCTGGATGGGGTAGGGGATGACGATCCCCTCGCGGCGGAACTCCTCCCAGATGAGCGCCCGCGCGTCGCTCGCGATGCGCGGCGCCTGCACCACGTCCTCGATCCAGAGGCGCAGCTCGTAGAGGATCGAGCTGTCCTCGAAGGCGAGCACGTAGACCTCGGGCGCCGGCTTGTCGAGCACGCCCGCCACGCGGCCGGCGCAGTCGAGGAGCACCCGCCGCACGCGGTACGGCGGATCGTCGTAGTGCGCCGAGACCTTGATCCGCTCCAGGTGCACGGGGTGCGGGTAATAGAAGTTGAGCACCCGCTCGTCCGCCAGCTTGCTGTTGGGGATGAGGACGTTGTCGTTCTCGCGCGTGCGCAGGTGCGTGGTGCGCCAGGTGATGGCGACGACGCGGCCCTCCTGCTCGCCGACCTTGATCCAGTCGTTGATGCGGAACGGCTTCTCGATGCTGATCACCAGGCCGGCGAAGAAGTTGCCGAGGATCGGCTGCAGCGCCAGGCCCAGGACGAGCGAGGTGACGGCGCTGGTGGCGATCAGCGGCGCCACGTCGAGCTCGGGGAAGGTGAGGCGCAGGGTGACGAAGCCGGTGATCAGGTAGATCAGCGTCATCGCCACCGCCGGCAGCAGCGGCGGCAGGCTCATGCCCCGCCGCGCCGCCAGGTGGACGTCGAAGAGGTAGAGGCCGAGCAGCCGGAAGACGGCGATGAGGCCGAGGAAGATCCAGCCCCAGTTGAGCGCCCGCGCCATCGCCTGCGGCTCGTAGCCGGGGGCCAGCAGGGTGAACACCTTGAGCGCCGCCACCGCCGCGCCCACGTAGAGCGGGAAGGCGAGCTGCCGCACCCAGAAGAACCGCCGCTGCAAGGCGGCGATCACCGCGATCAGCACGGCGAGCAGGGCGATGCTGCCGAGCAGCATGAGGGTGATGCGCAAACCGGGCACCTCCGAGGTTGGCGAGGATATTCTAGTCCGTGCCCGTCCGTGTCAGTCCGTGCCGGTCCGTGTCCCCCCTTCCGGGTTAGAATCCCCGGAGCTTCTTTCACCACTCAAAGGAGACCCGCAATGAGGAAGATCTTCGGTTCGACCGCCCTCCTGGCGCTCGCTCTGGCTCTGGCGGTGTTGCCGATCCGGGCGCAGGACACCAAACCCGCACAAGAGAAGGCGGAGCGGAAGGCGCAGGTGGAGGCGAAGCCCGTGATGCCGCCGCCCGGCATGCGCGAGTCCATCCTGTTCCAGATCGACCAGGCGCGCGAGAAGCTCGTCTCGCTCGCCGAGGCCATGCCCGCCGAGAAGTACGGCTGGCGGCCGGGCGAAGGGGTGCGCTCGGTGGGCGAGGTCTTCAACCACGTCTCCGCCGCCAACTACTTCCTGCCCACCTTCTGGGGCGCCAAGATCCCGGCGGGAGTCGATCCGCGCAACCTGGAGAAGGACGGCGGCGACAAGGCGAAGACCATCGACACGCTGAAGAAGTCGTTCGATTCCCTGAAGCAGGAGGTCCAGGCGGTGCCCGAGGCGGACCTCGGCCGCCAGATCAAGCTGTTCGGCCACGACGCCACCGTGCGCGACGCCATGATGGTGCTCGCCAGCCACGCCCACGAGCACCTCGGCCAGTCCATCGCCTACGCGCGCATGAACGGCGTCGTGCCGCCGTGGAGCGCGGCGGGGCAGTAGGCCATCACCGCCCGGCGCTTCCGCACCGGGCTATCGAAACGTCGTTTCTCCGAAACGAGCCGTCTGAAGATTTCGTAGGGGCGGGGCTTGTCCCCGCCCTCGCCCTCCGGGCGACGTCTCGATAGGCCGGTGCGGAAGCGCCGGCCTGGGCCGGGCTACCCCAGCCGCTCCCGGTACACCCGGTCGAACGCTTGGCGCAGGGCTTCCAGCCGGCCGAGCTCGGCCGCGTCGCCGGCGTCGACCTCGACCGGCCAGTCGAAGTCCACGTTGTCGATCACCTTGGCGCGCCAGATCTTCTTCTTGGGGTCCCAGGCGCCCTCGGGGCTGCCGATCAGGTCCCAGCCGGTGGGCAGGTAGCTGCGGATCTCGGTCTCGGTGTAGCGGAGGGGCTCACTGGTCGTCTTCATGGCGGAGGGGATTCTGACGCAAGTCGGCCGGCCTGCAAAGGCGCGGGCGAAGGATCGCTGCGAAGCGGCATCCTGGCTGCTCGTGATACAGTGGACGTTCGCCTGGCACAACTTGGCATAGGGAGTCCTCCATGATAACTGTGG
>DATBGJ010000579.1:0-1584 GCA_036558045.1 Thermoanaerobaculia bacterium | reverse complement strand
CCAGCCGGGCTACGGTATGCGCGCCAAGGCGATCAAGCTCGCCCAGCCGTCCGGCGCCGATTTCGACCAGGTCTTAAAGGGCATGGTGGAGAAGGGCTGGCTCAAGGTGAACGCGGCGAGCACCTGGTACTACCTCACAGCGGACGGGGCGGAGCGGGTGAAGGCGGCGTAATGCCTCGATTGGAGAGGCGCAATGGTGATCCAACTTAACGGTCGCATTACCGACGCAGGGAATCTCGAGGTGGAGCTCCCTTCGGGGCTGCCTGCCGGGGAGGCGCGGATCACGATCGAGATCCCGCCTGAGACCGGCTGGACTTCGGATGAGCTCGAACATGCCTTAAAGATTGAGCCGCTCACGGGAGCCGAGATCGTCGAAGCCGGTCTCATTGGGGGGTGGGCAGATCAGGGGATCACAGACAGTGCCGCGTGGGTAGAAGAACAACGGCGGAAGAGGCGCGAGCGCCATCACTTCTGACTCGGAGTGTCCTTCCCACGGTTTCCTCCGAGGATCAGGTGAGGCCCGCCGGCCGCACGGCCCGCTCGACGAGCCCCAGCAGGGCATCCACCAGCAGGGCGAGGAGCGCCGCGGGGATGGCTCCGGAGAGGATCATCGCCGTGTCGGCGAGCTGCAGGCCGGTGACGATCGGCTCGCCGAGGCCTCCGGCGCCGATGAAGGCGGCGAGGGTGGCGGTGCCCACCGTGAGCACGGCGGCGGTGCGCACGCCGGCCATCACCACCGGCGCGGCGAGCGGCAGCCGGATCTGCCGCAGCACCTGGCCGGGAGTCATGCCCAGCGCCGTCGCCGCCTCGACCGCCCGCGGATCGGCATCGCGCACGCCGGTATAGGTGTTCCTCACGATAGGAAAGAGCGAGTAGATCCACAGCGCCACGATGGCGGGAAGGATCCCCACGCCGAGCACCGGGATCATGAAGGCCAGCAGCGCGAGGGAAGGGACGGTCTGGAAGAGCCCGAGCACGCGGATCACGGGCTCGGCGCCGCTCCGGTGGCGTTCCAGCCAGAGGCCCAGCGGGATCGAGACGAGCGCTCCCAGCAGCAAGGCAGCGGCCGAGAGGCCGAGATGCTCCAAAGTCCGGCGAAGGAGATCGCGCCGCTCGCTCCAGGCGTAGGCGAGGACGCCGGCCTTGCGCGAAGCCGGAGCCGGCGTGTTCGATTCCTTCTTCGTCAAGCCCAGGGAGCGCAGGGCGTCGCGGGCCACGACGACCTCGCTCTCGTGCCCTTCCTGGAGACGAAGGTTCAGGGCGCGCATGGCGTCCTCGTCGAAGGCGCCGGCGAGCAGGCCGAGCACGGAGCCGACCTCCGGATGCCGCGCCAGGGTCTCGCCGCGCACCAGCGCCGCCGCCTCGTACGGCGGGAAGAAGCCGCGGTCGTCCCGCAGCACCTTGAGGTTGTAGAGGATGAGCCGGCCGTCGGTGGTGTAGACGTCGAGCGCGTCGATCTCGCGCGCCTTGGCGGCGCGGTACTGGATCGCCTGCTGGAGGTGCGTGACCGAGCCGAACTCCAGGCCGTAGACCTTGCGCAGGCCGAGCAGGCCGTCCTCGCGGCCGACGAACTCGTGGCCGAAG
>DATBGJ010000578.1:0-7092 GCA_036558045.1 Thermoanaerobaculia bacterium | reverse complement strand
GTGCTCGGACCCACCTACCGGGCGGGCATCCTGCGGCACTGGGCGCTCGAGCGGCTGCGCGAGCTGGAGCAGGAGCACGGCGTGCGCAGCGTGGCCTTCGAGATGCTCGGGCCGCCGCGCGTCTCGAAGCTCCTCTTCGAGGCGCACCTGCTGCGCCTAGCCTACCCCAACATGAAGGCGGCCCGGGAGTCCACGCCCGAGCAGATGCGCGACACGCTGAACCGTCTCGGGCGGGAGAACCCCGAGGAGGCCAACCGCGTCGTCGCCGTGGGCATCCCCATCCTGCTCGACTCAGGCGAGATCGTGCGCGGCGTCAAGGTGCTGATCCCCAACGACGCCGCGGACGAGCCGGTGACGCCTGACAAGCTCGAGCGCTGGGTCCGCGACGGCTGGGTGGACCTCCGCCTCGCCAACTGCGCCGTCTGGATCGAGCGCTTCCAGAGAATCCACGCCGAAGTCGAAGCCATCCCGCCGGGAGACAGCTCCAGCCGCTTCCTCCGCAACCGCCGCTTTTGGCAGAAGGTGGACGAGATCCAGCCCGGCAAGGTGGTGGCCTGGATTCTGGGCTCCGAAGAGGGCGGATACCGGAACAAGCGGTAAGGGTGCGTTTACCATAATTCGGGTATCCGCGCCCCATTCCGGCGCCCGCCACACGTCGATCCCAATCCCGTCAAGTCTCTGATTCTCCAAGCCTTCCGGGGCCAAGCTCCGCTTGGCATCGGGCTTGACTAAACCCTCTGCGGCGCGCGGAGATCTAGCGAACTTGTCGAGGGCTTCCACAACGAACCGGGTCCCATGCGGCCCAGAAGGAGACAGGATCATGCGTTCCAAGGCTCGTGTCTCATTATTGCTCGTCCTCAGCTTCATCGGAGCGGCGGCGGCTCATGCCGTCTGCCCCGCGGCGCCCTTCTACATCGACCTCAAGAGCGGCCTGGTCGGCACGCTCGGCGGCCCCAATACCAATGTCGGGGTCTCCGGCTTCATCGCCAGTCCTGTGGTCGGGTGCGCCGGCTGGAAGGAGGCGGTGCTCAAGATCAACCTCGCCGGTGGCTGCACCAAGGCCACCATTTGGGCCCAGTGGGAAGGGCTGCCCAAGGCCTGGACGCTCAACATCGGCGACTCGCCGACCAATGACGGCTTCGGCGGCGGCGTGCCGGGGACGACGCTGAACGATGCGGAGCTGTGGGTCCTGAACGAGCGGATGTCGGTCGCCAACGGCGGCTCGACCGTGGACACGATCTACAACCAGGACCAGTCGTTGACCGACAGCGCGCTCAACTTCGTCGTCAAAAACCAGTACATCAGTTGGGGCCAGCCCTACGGCTTCCTGCAGACGCCGAACCTCAAGAACCTCTTCGCCCTATCCGCGGTGGATCCGCTGGATGTCACCAATGGCGCCAACAACATCTACGCCGGCTTGAACCGGGTGATCTACAATGCTCCGGCGAACGGCCGCCGCGGTTGCGGGCTACGGCGGGTGCTGGTCGCGCTGCAGTAATTCCTCGTTCCAGCCCTCATTCCAGGCGCCGCTGCGGTGCGGACTCCGCCGCGGCGCCATTTCCTGTTTCCGATCTTCCGCAGCAGCCGGACTTCACGTTAGGATCGCCCCCGCTTCACCAACAGAGGAGGACAGGCGATGAAGAGAATCGCGATCGCGGCGATCGTCGGCGGGCTCATCGTGTTCGTCTGGAGCGCCATCTCTCACATGCTGCTTCCACTCGGGGAGATGGGCATCAGTACCTTGCCCAACGAGGCGGCTGTCCTGGAGACGCTCAAGACCTCGATTCCGCAGTCCGGCCTGTATTTCTTTCCGACTCCCACGGACCCCTCGGCGGCCAATCCCGCGGGTCCGGCCGGGATCATGGTCTTTCATCCGGAGGGCGGCATGGACATGTCACCCAAGCGGCTCGGAAACGAGCTCCTCAGCAACGTGTTGGCCGCCCTCGTCGCGGCATGGATCGCTTCGCTGCTGGCCGCGGCGTATGGCAGGCGGGTGCTGGCGATCGCGCTCCTCGGGCTTTTCGGATGGCTATCGCTGATCGTCAGTTATTGGATCTGGTATGGATATCCGGCCGCCTACATCCTGGGCGAGGGGATCAACGAAGTGGTGGGCTGGTTCCTCGCCGGCCTGGCGATCGCGAAGATCGTGCCGCCGGCGATCATAGAGCACCAGGATGCGAATGGCTGAACGAGGTGTGTAGGGGCGACCCTGTGTGGTCGCCCTGGGCGGGGGAGGGCGGCCACATAGGGCCGCCCCTACAACAATGCCGCGGGCGGCCGTCCTACCGCGGTGCCCCGCCCTTCGGAATCGGCGGCACCGTCACCTTCTTCGGCGGGTTCTGCTGCAGTGCCTGCAGGAGCACCTCGATGCCCTTGGCCAGCGTCGGATCCTCGCCCCTGGCCAGCGCGTCCGGCCGGTCCACGACCTCGATGTCCGGCGCCACGCCTTCGTTCTCCACTCCCCACTTGCCCTCAGGCGTCAGGAAGCGGAACGTCGGCACGGTGAGCGTTCCGCCGTCGGCCAGCGCCGGGTTGCCCGAGAGGCCGATGAGGCCGCCCCAGGTGCGCGTGCCGATCAGCGGTCCCAGCTTCAGCTCGCGGAAGTAGAAGGGAAAGGCGTCGCCGCCCGAGCCCGCTTCGCCGTTGGTCAGCGCCACCTTGGGGCCGATGTTGACGAACCCCGGAGTGCTGTTCGGCTGGCCGCTGCGGGTCACCCAGTAGTTGAGCAGCGGACGGTTGAGGAGCGCCATCATGCGATCGGGGATGAAGCCGCCGCCGTTCCAACGGTCGTCGAGGATCAGCGCGTCCTTGTGCGACATGGGGTAGAAGTACTTGAACAGCTCGCGGTTGCCTTCCACGGCCGTGTTCGGCAGGTGGATGTAGCCGATGCGGCCACCGGAGGCTTTCTCGACCTTGGCGCGGGTGGCCAGCACCCAGTCCAGGTAGCGCAGGTTCTGCTCGCTGCTCACCGGCCGCACCGGCTCCTGACGCGCCCCTTCGCGCGAGGGCTTGCCGTTGACCAGCAGGGTGACCACACGGTCGGCCTTGTTCTCCAGCAGGCGGTAGAAGTTGTCGACCTTGTCGGTAGGCTGGCCGTCCACCGCCAGGATGAATTCGCCTTCCTCGACGTGGACTCCCGGCTCGGTGAGCGGCGAGCGGAAATCGGGATGCCAGTTCTCGCCCGGGAAGACGTGGGCGACGCGGAAGTAGCCCGACTTGTCGGCCTCGATCTCCGCGCCCAGCAGGCCGCCCTCGACCCGCTCGGGGCCGGGATCGTTGCCCGCTTGCACGTAGGCGTGGCCGGAGGAGAGCTCGCCGCCGAGCTGGGCGAGCACGAAGTCGAGGTCCGCGCGGGTGGCGATGAAGGGAACGAGCTCGGCGTAGCGGTCGTGGATCGCCTGCCAGTCGAGCCCGTGCATGGCCGGGTCGTAGAACCAGTCGCGCGTGATGCGCCAGGCGTCGTCATACATCTGCTTCCACTCGGCGCGCGGCTCGACGCGCATCTGCAGGTTGTCGAGCGCCAGCTTGCCGTCCCCCGGCTTCTGGCCCGGCTTGGGATCGATGATGCCGTAGGTATCCTGCCCCTGGCGGTAGAGGATCTTCTTGCCGTCCGCCGAGAGGTCGTAGCCCGCCGCCCGCTCCAGGATGGTGTCCTCCTTGCGCTCCTTGAGGCTGAACATCTTGAGCGCCAGCGGGCCGTCGCCGTTGTTGTAGCGGTAGAAGACGGCGTCGGCGCTGGCGGCGAGGTTCTGGTAATTGCCCGAAGGGCCGGGGATGGCGCGCACCCGCTGCTCGAAGCCTTCGAAATCCACCTTCACCCGCACCGGCGCCTTCTTCGCCGCGTCCGGCTTCTCCTCTCCCTCCGCTCCGGCGGCGGCCTTGCCGGGCTTCTCTTCGGCGTCGGCGATGAGCATCGAGGGCGGCGCTTCCTTGGCCGGCTCCTCCTCGTCGCTCTCCGGCAGGAAGAGGGCCGGGCCCGCCGCGGCCAGCACGCCGACGTAGACCCGCGTGGGATTGGTGTAGACGTAGTCGAACTCGTAGCCGCTGAACGTCAGGTTGAAGTCGCGGTTGGAGAGGAAGTAGAGGTAGCGGCCGTCGGGCGACCAGGTCGGCTCCGCCTCGGCGGTGAGATCGCTGGTGAGCTGCCGGGCCCTGTCCTGGTCGAGCGCGTAGAGCCAGATCGACGGCATCTGCGTCTCGCCGACCTTGGTGTAGGCGAGCCAGCGGCTGTCGGGCGACCACTTGTAGTCGTTGATGTCTCCCCGCTTGTCCTGATCGGCTTCCGTCACCTTGCCGGAGGCGACGTCCACCCATTGCAGCTTGCGGTTCTTGTCGGCGAAAGCGAGCTTCTTCGAATCGGGCGACCACACGGGCGGGTAACGCCAGATCCTGCCGTCGGTGGTGACGCGCCGTTCCGGCCCCGAGCCGTCGCCGGGGCGGACGTAGATCTCGTACTCGCCCGTGCGGTCGGAGAGGTAGGCGATCCAGCGGCCGTCGGGCGACCAGGTGGCATTCGTCTCCCGCACGCCGGGCGACTCGGTGAGGTTGCGGATCTCGCCCTTCTCCGCCGGCACGCTGAAGACGTCGCCGCGCGCCGTCAGCAGCGCTCGCTTGCCGGTGGGCGAGATCGTCATCGCGTCGACGTCGGCGGTGACATTCTTGAAATAAGGCAAGGTGTGCGGCAGGTCGCTCTCGACGTGGATCGAGACCTTGCCGCTCTTGCCCGTAGCCGGATCGAGGAGGTAGATCCAGCCGCCGTTCTCGTAGACGATGCGGTTGCCGTCGCCGCTCGGCCAGAGCACGTCGAAGACGTCGTGATTCGTCACCTTGCGGGTGGCCTTGCTGGCGGAGTCGTAGGCGAAGAGGTTGATGACGCGGTCGCGGTTCGAGGCAAAGTAGATCGTGTCGCCGATCCACACCGGCTGCTCGTCGATGGCCGGGTTGTCGGTGATCTGCTCCGCCGCGCCCGTCTTGAGGTTGTAGGTCCAGATGTCCGAGGCGCGGCCGCCGTAGTAGCGCTTCCACTCGCGCCACTCGTTCATCACCGGCGCAAAGGCGAAGCGGGAGCCGTCGGCGGAGAGGCTGCCGACCGAGCTCTCCTTGAGCGGCAGGGGCGTCTCCATGCCGCCGGCGGCCGGCACCAGGTACGGCCGGGCGATGCGGTCGCTCCACGGCGTGCGATGGGCGAGGAAGAGCACCTGCTTGCCGTCCGGCGTCCAATCGATCACCTGGTTGTCCACGCCGCCGCGGTACGGCAGCGGGCCGATGTCGTTGTGAAAGGTGAGCTGGCGCGGCATGCCGCCGTCGACGCTGATGACGTAGACCTGGCGGGTGCCGGTGTACTGGCCGGTGAAGGCGATCGCGCGCCCGTCCGGCGAGAACTTGGGAAACAGCTCCTCGCCGGGATCCGAGGTCAGGCGGCGGGCCGGGCCGCCGCCGGCGCCGGCCAGCCAGATGTCGCCGCCGTAGACGAAGGCGATCGTGTCCTTGTAGATGTCGGGGTAGCGCAACAGGCGCGTCTCTCCCGCCGTCTGCGCGCCGGCGAGCGCCGGCAGGAGCAGCAGGAGGGCTGCCATCCAGATCGATTTACGCACAGAATCTCCTTTCCAAGACAGAGTCTCCCGGATGGGGTTTACGCGGAATCGGGTTCTGAGTTTCCGCCTCGGCCGCCCTCCAGGATCACCCGCTGCGTAGGATAGGCGAAACCGATCCCCTGCTCCTCGAACGCCCGCAGGAGGCCGAGGTCGATCGCCTGCTGGCGGTCCATGAAATCTTTGTACTCGGGGCTCAGGACCCAGTAGACCGCCTCGAAATCGAGCGCGGAGGCGCCGAAGCCTTTGAAGTGGGCGCGCTCGAAGCGGGTGCGGTCCTGCCGCTCGACGAGCTCGCGCACCAGGCCGGGGATGCGCTCGATGGTGCCGGCCGGCGTGTCGTAGGTCACGCCGAAGGCGAGGACGACCCGGCGCTCGGCCATGCGCTTCCAGTTGTGGATGCGGCTCTTCAGCAGCTCGCCGTTGGCGAGGACGAGCTGCTCGCCCGAGGCGCTGCGCAGCCGGGTGGTCTTCATGCCGATGCTCTCCACCGTGCCCGTGAGGTCGTCGACGGTGATGTTGTCGCCGATCTCGAAGGGCTTGTCGAAGACGATCGAGAGGGAGGCGAAGAGGTCGCCCAGCACGTTCTGCAGCGCCAGCGCCACCGCCACGCCGCCGATGCCCAGGCCGGCCACCAGGGTGGTGATGTCCACGCCCAGGTTGTCCAGCGCCAGCAGCAGGATGACCGACCAGAGGACGATCTTGGCGGCGAAGCGGAGCACGCCCAGCAAGGCGGCCGACGTGGCGTCCTGCTCCAGCCGGCGGCGCTGGCGGCTCGCCATCCAGAAGTCGATGCCGACCGAGGCCCAGAGGGCGACCTGGAGGAAGACGGCGAGGGCCGCGGCGCCTTCGAGGAAGCGCGCCGCCCGCGCGGGCAGGTGGAGGTAGAGGCTGCCGAGATAGACCGCCGGCACGGCCACCAGCAGGGTCCGGGTGCGCCGCGCCAGGGCGATGGCGAAGTCGTCGAGCTGCGTCGCCGTCCGTTCCGCGAGCGCTCCCAGCCGTCGGACGGCGAGCCGTTTCAGCAGCAGCAAGACGAGCAGGACGAGGACCGCGAGGCCGAGCGCCGCCAGCCAGTCGAGCAGCCGGTCGCCCAGCAGGATGGTGGTCTCGAGCCAGCGCATGCGGAGAGGTCGTCAGAAGAAGCGGCGCCGAAGCCGCCGGGGGGTTGCGGCGGCCGGGCAAGAATGCTATCACTGCCGTCGCCTCGAACCTCTATCCCCGCAAGGAAAACCATGCCCATGCCGAACGATCACGTCAGCTTCTTCGACCAGGTCAACCGCAACTTCGAGCGGGCGGCCGCGCTCACCAACCATCACCCGGGCCTCCTCGCGACGATCAAGAGCTGCAACAGCGTCTATCACTTCACCTTTCCCCTGGAGCGGGAGAACGGCGACGTGGAGGTGATCCACGCCTGGCGGGCGGAGCACAGCCACCACAAGCTCCCCACCAAGGGGGGCATCCGCTACAGCCTGGACGTCAACGAGGACGAGGTGATGGC
>DATBGJ010000577.1:0-4220 GCA_036558045.1 Thermoanaerobaculia bacterium | reverse complement strand
AGATGACGGATTGCCGTGGAATTCGCGCGATAATCAGCGCGATGTCCCGCGTCCACTTCGGCTCGCTCTGTGCCCTGGGATTCCTCTGCTCGCTGCCCGGCTGCCGGCAGAGCGAGGTGCAAGGCTGCCTCGACCTCGTCGAAGCGAAACAGTACGAGGCGGCCGCGCGGCGATGCGAGGCCGTTTACGTGGCGGAGGGAGATCCTCGCGCGGGGGCGGCGGCCGTCAGGGCCTACTTCAACCTTGGACAGCAGGCCAAGGTCCTCGTTTGGGTGAACCGGCTGGCGAAGGCGGGCAAGATCCTTCCCGGTGTCCGGACCTACGCGGCGGGCATTCACCAACAGCGCGGCGAAATCGAGGCAGCGGAGCGGGAGTTCCGGCTCGATCTCGTAGTGTGCCGGGCCGCGGGTGACCATCGGCGAGCTGCAGACATCCTTTATAGGCTCTTCTATCTTTCCTGGGGCCGCTCTGGTTACCAGCAGACGTTTCTGCTCGCCAGTGAGGCCTGGGAGGAAGCTCTCAAGTCGCGGGACCGGGATCTCCAGGCGCGCGCTGCACAGGCCCTCTATTCGGCGTTGTTCGAGGTCGGGGACCTTCAAGGGGCCCGCCGGGCTCTGGAGAACGCCAAAGACTTGGTGGACGAAGAGGACCGCACCGGCAGGGCGCACCTGCTCAGCAACTGGGGAGCCGTGTTTTTTGCCGAGGGCCGGTTGGCCCTCGCCCGGCGCGAGTTCGAACGGGCGCTCCAACTCGGGCAAGCGGCGACGCCGGAGTTCCTGCGCGGCATTCACCTGAACTTGAGTGAGGTCTATCTGCAGCTCGGCGATGTGGGACGGTCGGCTCATCATCTGCAAGAGGCCTGGAAGCGCCTGGACCCCGGCCAGCCCGTCCTGAGCGCCATCTCGCTTCAACAGGCCCGGCTCGATCTCGCCCGCGAGCAGCTCGCCGAAGCAGACCAAACCCTCGAGGCCGCGCTGAGCCAAGATCCGGAGCCCGACTGGGGCTGGCAACTCGAATACCAGCGGGGAGTGCTCGAGGAGCGCCGAGGGAACCTGCGAACGGCCGAGAGCGCCTATCGCAAGGCAGCGGAGATCGTCGAGGACTTGCGGCGGTCCACGCCGTTCAATGAGCTCAAGGCCTGGCTCCTGGATGACAAGCGTCAGCCTTTCGAAGCGCTGTTCCTCCTCCAGGCCAAGGCCGGCGATGCCACGCAAGCTCTGGCGACGGCCGACAGGGCTCTGGCCAGAACCCTCCTGGACGCCTTTCTCCACAGCAGCTCATCGGCTGGAGGACCTTGGCAAACCAGCTCCTCTCTCCAACGGATCACGGGCCTGGAGTCTTTGGTGCCGGCCATGAGCGAATCTCCCGTTGCGGCGCTGCAACCCATCGACCGGGTGCTCGGCGCGTTCGGCGACCGCTGCGGTCTCGTCTACTTCGAGGCGGGAAGCGAGCTATGGCTGGTCTCTGTGTCCGGACGCCGCGTCCGCTTGCACGCCCTGGCCGCACCCGCCTCCGAGATCCGCGATCTCGCCGAACGTCTGCTTGCTCATCCGGAGGATCGACGGATCGCCGCTCGCCTCGGCGAGATCCTCTTGCCGCCCGACGCGTTGCCGGAGAAGGGGAAGCCGATCTTCCTGGTTGCCGACGGATTCTTGGGAAATCTTCCTTTCGCCGCTCTGCGCTCGGATGGGCGGTATCTGGTGGAAGACCACGTCCTTCTGTCTGTCCCCAGCCTCAGCGCATTGGCGGCCCTCGAGGGCTCTCCCCGCGAGCCGTCCGGACCTCCTCTGGTACTTGTTGACGTGCGCGGCGACCTGCCGGCGGCCGCAGCCGAAGGCCGGGCGGTGGGAGATCTCCTGCGCGGCGAGGTGCAGGCCTCGAACAAGGCCACGTTCGCGGAGTTGAAGAGAGCCTCGCATGCACGGATTCTGCACTTGGCCATCCACACCGGCCTCGATCCCCAGGGTCCCTGGCTTCAGCTCGCCGACCGTCGCGTGGGCGCCAGCGAGATCGCCGCCGGGCATATCGGTCCCCGCCTGACGGTCCTGGCGAGCTGCGCCTCCGGGGCACGATCGGGCCGGCAGATGTGGGGATCGCTCAGCGCCGCCTTTCTCGCCGGCGGCAGCCGTTCCGTTCTGGCTTCCCTGTGGTCCATCGAAGACGAGCGGACCCGCGAGTTCATCCTCCGGTTCTACACCGGTGGCGGAGCCTCGGAACCCGCCGTAGCATTGGCCAGGGCGCAGCGTGTTGCGATTGCCCAGGGTCAGTCGCCTACTGTCTGGGCCCCTTTTGTGCTCTTTGGGTCCGACCGACCTTGAACACTTTTGGGAAGGAGAAAACCATGTTCACGCGTTGGCTGGCAGGCACCCTTCTCTTCGCTCTCGGCTTCGGCAGCGCCCTCCTGACGAGGCTCCCTGCGGCCGACGCTGCTTCGGCGGAAGGGGTTGTGGAGGGCAGCGACCTCAGGTATATCGACGGTACCGATGCGCTCCAGCTCATCAATCCGTCGGGCGGCAAGACCGACTTCCTGGTCGCTCTCTCTCGTAAACCCGAGGCGGCCAAGGAAAGCGGGCCGCAGGTTTCGTATGTTACAGGTTCGGCGTCCTTCTCGAAGAAGGATCTGCAGAGCCTGGCGGTGTACCAGGTCACGCCGCTCATCGGGTGGAAGAGCGGCGCGGAGAAGAGCGGCACTGCGAAAGGCGGTGCGGCGAAGAGCGGCGAGACGCGGCTCGGCGTCTTCCGCTGCGGCCGGCCGTACA
Source organism: Thermoanaerobaculia bacterium (assembly GCA_036558045.1). Classification (GTDB taxonomy): domain Bacteria; phylum Acidobacteriota; class Thermoanaerobaculia; order Multivoradales; family UBA5704; genus DATARR01. The sequence goes on along the minus strand of DATBGJ010000577.1, from coordinate 1,461 downwards.
TCTGCGTACTGCCGCCTCCTCCGCCCCCCATCGGGCATTTTTACGTGGTCCTCAAGGCCGGAACGTCCGGGCGATCTCACTAGCCCATGCTGTCTCTGGTCCATGACTCCAGGACAGCGCCCGGCGCGACTCCCGATCCCGAGCGGGCCGCGCTGGCGGCCTTGGACCGCAGGGATGCGGACGAGGCGCTGGCCATCCTGATGCGCGCCTATGGCACCGCCGTCTACCGTTACTGCCGGCAGATGGCGGGCGACGAGCAGCTCGCCGAGGAGGCGCATCAGATGACGTTCGTCCAGGCGCACGAGGGCCTGCCGAGGTTTGCCCGCCGCTCGTCGTTGCGCACCTGGCTCCTCGGCATCGCCCGCCATCGCTGCCTGGACCTCCTCAAGATGAGCCGCCGGCGGCGCAAGCGCTTCGGGCCGATCGAAGAGGTACCCGATCTGCCCGTGCCTGGCGTCAGCGTCGAGGACCGGCTGGCGGAGCAATCCCGCGCGCACGCCCTGGAGAGCTGCCTGCGCCTGCTCGCGCCGCGCGCCCGCACCGCCGTCCTCTTGCGTTTTCAACAGGGGCTTTCGTATCCGGAGATCGCCCGTCTCTCGAACGAGAAGGCGCCGGCGCTGCAGGTCCGCGTGGCGCGCGCCCTGCCGGTGTTGCGCCGTTGCCTGGAGGAGAAGGGGATGGCGCCGTGACGCGCTGCGATCGCTTCGAGACCGAGGCCCTCCTCGCGCTCGAGCGGGGTCTGCCTCTCGACGAGCATTTCTCTTCCTGTCCCGACTGTCTCGCCGCCCGCGCGGCCTACGAACGCCTCGGTGGCGAAATCTCCTCGCTGGGAATGGAGGACGAGCCGCCGGTAGGCTGGCAGGCGCGGGTCTGGGAACGCATAGCCACAGCCCAGCGGCGGAGACGCCACCGCGGCTGGTGGGCCTGGTGGGTCGTGCCCGCCGTCGCGGCCGCCGCCGCCCTTCTCCTCTTCATCCGCGCGCCCACGCGGGAGCCTGCCGGTCTGTGGGTCAAAGTCGAGGCTGGAAAGACCGTCCGCCGCGGCGTGGACGCACAGCCCGGAGACCGGCTCGACCTCCGCGCCTCAACCGGCGGCGTGCCTCACGCCGAGCTGCGGGTCTATCGCAACGACTCCGAGCTGGTGTTGCGCTGTTCCTCCCAGCCTCCCTGCGCCCGCCGGGGAGACGAGCTACGGGCCACGGTGGTCCTCGACGGCATCGGCCGGTATCAATCCCTCTTGTTCCTTTCCAAGAGCTCCCTTCCTACCAGTGCCTCCGATCTCGAGACGGATACGAGCGCCGCCTTCGCCGCCGGCGCCGACGTCGAGCTCGGCCCCGAAGTGGTCGTCCGCTGATTCGTTGTTGTGGTCCGCCTCCTTTCGTCGCCTCACTCCGCGAAAGGAGACGATCACAATGGTTCTCAAAGCAAAGTCCGCAGTCCTGTTCACCTTCGCCCTGTTGG
>DATBGJ010000576.1:0-4554 GCA_036558045.1 Thermoanaerobaculia bacterium | reverse complement strand
GGTGCTGCTCGCCGCGCTACGGGCGGACGCTGCGACGGGGACCGCTGCGGAGTACGACGTCAAGGCCGCCTTCATCTACAACTTCACCAAGTTCGTGGAGTGGCCGGCGTCGGCCTTCCACGACGACCGCAGCACGGTGCGGCTCTGCGTGCTCGGCGAGGATCCCTTCGGCGGCAGCTTGCGGGAGATCGCCGAGGGCGAGGTGGCCGGCCGGCGCGTCACCGTGCTGCGCGTCCGCTCGATGGGAGCGCCCGCCGGCTGCCAGATCCTCTTCGTCAGCCGGTCGGAGCGGGAGCGGCTGCCGTTGATCCTGCGCGAGGTGCGCGATTTTCCCGTGCTGACGGTGGGCGACACGCGCGGGTTCCTCGAGCAGGGCGGCATCGTCAACTTCGTCCTCGACGGCTCCAAGGTCCGCTTCGAGATCAGCCAGGAGGCCGCGGAACGGGCGGGAATCAGGATCAGCTCGCGGCTGCTCCGGCTCGCCACCCGCGTCGTCACCAGCCCGAGGGCGGGGCCCTGACCGTGCTGCGCAACCTTCCCATCCGCCTCAAGCTGATGCTCATCGTCATGCTGACGACCGGCGGCGCGCTGCTGCTGGCGGGACTCCTCCTCATCACCTTCGAGTTCAACCGGTCGCGGCGCGAGATGCAGCGGGACCTGGCGACCCTCGCCGAGCTGGTGGCCCAGAACAGCGCCGCGCCTCTGCAGTTCAACGACCAGGACGTCGCCAACGAGACCCTGGAGGCGCTGAAGGCACGGAAGACCATTGTCGCCGCGGCGCTTTACGACCGCGCGGGACGCCGCTTCGCCGTCTATCCGCGGCGCGGCGGCCGTGCCGTGCCGGAACAGCCGGGAGAGCCGGGCGTCGTGATACAGCCCGGCGCTGCCGTCGTCTTCTACCCCGTGGTGCTCCAGAGGGAGCGGGTCGGCACGGTGTATCTGCGCAGCACCCTCGACGAGGTCTTCACCCGCGTGCGCCTGCAGGCGATGACGGTGGGTCTCGTCTTCGTCGTCTCGGGCCTCGCGGCCCTGCTGCTCTCCGCCGGCCTGCAGCGCCTGATCTCGCGTCCCGTCCTGGACCTGGCCGAGACGGCGCGGGCGGTCTCCGAGCGCAAGGACTACACGCTGCGCGCGAAGAAGCGCGGCGAAGACGAGCTCGGCCACCTGGTGGACGCCTTCAACGACATGCTGGGGCAGATCCAGGAGCGCGATTCCGAGCTGCGGCTGGCGGAGCAGGAGCGCTCGCGCCTGCTGGTGCTGGAGCAGGAGGCGCGGCGGCAGGCCGAGGAGGCCAACCGCCTCAAGGACGAGTTCCTGGCGACGCTCTCCCACGAGCTGCGCACGCCGCTCAACGCCATCCTCGGCTGGGGCCAGGTGCTGCGCTCCGGCAAGCTCGACGCCGCCACCGCCGAGCGGGCGCTGGAGACCATCGAGCGCAACGCCCGCTCGCAGGCGCAGCTCATCGCCGACCTGCTGGACATCTCCCGCATCATCACCGGCAAGCTGCGGCTCGACTTCAAGCCGGTCGAGCTGCCGCGCGTCATCGAGGCGGCGCTCGACAGCGCCCGACCCGCCGCGGGTGCCAAGGGCATCCATCTCGACGTCTTCCTCGACCCGCTGACGGCCCCCATGCTCGGCGACGCCGACCGCCTGCAGCAGATCGTCTGGAACCTGCTCTCGAACGCCATCAAATTCACCCCGCAGGGCGGCCGGGTCGAGGTGCGGTTGACGGAAGCGGCGCCGAACGCGGTCATCCAGGTGGCCGACACGGGGGTCGGCATCGGGGCCGATTTCCTGCCGCACGTCTTCGACCGCTTCCGCCAGGCGGAAGGCTCGCACACGCGCTCGCACGGCGGGCTGGGGCTCGGCCTCTCCATCGTCCGCCACCTCACCGAGCTGCACGGCGGCACGGTGGAGGTCGCGAGCGAGGGGGAAGGGAAAGGCTCCACCTTCACCGTCAAGCTGCCCCTGGCCGTGGAGCTGTCGGGAGAGGTGCCGGTCGAGCTGCGGCCGGCGGTGCCGCAGGTGTGGAGCGCGCCGGACCTGCTGAAAGACCTGCGCATCCTCGTCGTCGAGGACGAGAAGGACACCCGCGACCTGCTGGTGATGGCGCTGGAGGGGTGCGGCGCGCGGGTGACCTCCACGACGTCGGTGCCCGAGGCGCTGGCGGCGTTCGAACGCACGGCGCCGGACGTCATCGTCTCCGACATCGGCCTGCCCGGGGAGGACGGTTATTCGTTCATCCGCAAGGTGCGGGCGCGCAACGGCGGCGGCCGCGTTCCCGCCGCCGCCGTCACCGCCTACGCCGGCGCGGAGGACCGCCGGCGCGCCCTGGAGTCCGGTTTCCAAACCCACCTCGCCAAGCCGGTGGATCCCTCGGAGCTGGTCGCCACCGTGGCGCGGCTGGCGGGACGGCGGGTGGCGGCCTAGAAGCTCACCCGCAACCCCAATCGATACGATCGCGGCGGTGTTCGCAGCACCGCCTTGCCGTAGTCCGGATTGGCGGGGGTGGAGGCGGCGTTGTCCGCCTCCTGGAAGCCCCAGCGCTGGTCGAGCAGCACCGCGCGTTGGGCGTCGAGCAGGTTGAAGACGTCGAAGAGGAAATTGAACGTCGTCGGTCCCAGCTTCCATGGATAACCGAGGTGGAGGTCGGCCTCGTAATTGTCCGGCGTCCGGCCCTCGGCGCCGCGGCGGGTGAGGAAGAACTCGTAACGGCCGTAGATGTCCGAGTAGCCGTAGCGGGTCACCGGCGTGCCCGTGCGGTAGTAGGCCGAGAGGCCCAGCGACAGCTTCCAGGGCGTCACGTACAAGCCCGACAGCTTGAACTGGTGGCGCCGGTCGTTCGACAGCGGACCGTCGTTGGTGATGCGGGTCAGGTCGCTGCCGTTGGTGAAGAAGTCGTAGTAATCGTAGGCCGCGGAGATGTTGGGGTCCGCGCCGACGTTGGTGAACGGCGCGTAGAGGCCGTCGAAGTTCCCCTCGAGCTTCGAGTAGAGGTAGGAGGCGAGGGCCTGCCAGTTCTTCGAGAAGCGCTTGGTGGCGTCGAGCTGCACGCCCTTGAAGACGCGCTTCGGCTCGGGGGCGGGGAAGACCTGCGCGTAGTCGAGGGTCGCCACCTCGCGCATGATCCCGCGGCCGGGGTTGCCGATGCAGTAGGTGCCGTCGCGCAGATCGGAGCAGAGGAAGTCCTCGATCACCTCGCCGTAGTCGCGGTAGATGCCCTTGATGCCCAGCGAGACGTCGGGGAGCACTTCGCGCTCATAGCCGAACAGAACCTCCCGGATGTACTGGTTGTGCAGGTTGGGATCCGAGGGCTCGGTGAAGCCGCCGAAGATGGTGGAGTCCTCGCCGAGCGCCGCCTCGGCCGCCGCGTCCGGCGCCGTGCTCGTGGGGCTGAAGTTGAAGATGCGCGCCTGGCGCTCGAAGGAGAAGGAGCGGATCACCAGGTCCATCGGGATCTGCTCGTAGTAGCGGCCGTAGGAGCCGAAGACCTTCGAATGGCCGTCGGATGTCGGGTCCCAGATGAAGCCGAGCCGCGGCGCGTAGTCCTTCTTGAGGTCGATCTGCTTCTCGCCCGAGGCGTCGATGATCTCCTGGCGGTCCCAGCGCAGGCCGACGTTGAGGGTGAGGTTCGGGCGCACCGCCCAGCGGTCCTGCAGGTAGAGGGCGGTGTTCTTGTGCTCGGGCGAGGCCACCAGCGCCGACACCGGCGCGTTGCCGACGGTCGCCGTCGGCGTCGTCCAGTAGAAGTGGCTGTAGACCGGTCCCAGGTCCGTGCCGAAGACGTCCACCTGCTGGCCGCCGGAGAAGCGGCGCACCACGTCGGCGCTCTCCTTCTCGTGCTCGGCGCCGAGCTTGATCTCGTGGCGGAGCAGGTAGCGGGTGACCGCACCGCCGGCGCTGTCGCGCCGGAAGTCTTTCGTCTGCAGCAGCCCGAAACCGCCGGTCTGGAAGAAGTTGTCGTCCACGTCGCGGAACTGCACCACGTCGCCGGCGCCGGTCGCCGGGCCGATCGAGTTCTCTTCCTGGTGCCGGGCCGCCTGGGCGGTGAGCAGCCAGGAGGCGGAGAGGATGCCCTCGTAGCGGAACGCGTAGTCCTTGCCGCCGAAGCTGCGGACGCCCGTATAGGTCAGGGGATCGCCGTTCAGCGCGTGCGAGGCGTCGTTGATGGCGCCGGTGTCGTCCTGCGGGTCCTGGAAGAAGGTGGCGATGAGCGACTGGTTGTCGTTCAGCCGGTAGGTGAGCTTGGCCGCGCCGAGGTCGCGGTCGTCCGTGGAGCGCACGACCGTGCCTGCCAGCGGTCCGGCCGGCAGGGCGGTGTCGAGCGTGTTCTTCACCCGGTCGTAGGCGGCGAAGAACCAGAGCTTGTCCTTGACGAGGAAGCCGCCGAGACCGATGCCGAAGTCCTCGCGGGTGAAGCCGCGGGAGGTGCCGGCGACCGAGGCCACCCTCTCGGCGTCGCTCTGCTGGGATTCGTCGTCGTGATAGGCGAAGAGATCGCCATGGAGCTCGTTGCCGCCCGACTTGGTGATGACGTTGATGATGCCGCCGGTC
>DATBGJ010000575.1:0-22147 GCA_036558045.1 Thermoanaerobaculia bacterium | reverse complement strand
AGGTGCGCGACTCCACGGTGCCGTCCGGGTAATGGATTGCCGTCTGCCGGCCGAGCTCGTCATAAGCGAAGGTCGTGTGCCGTCCGAGGGGATCGACCGTCTCCGCGACCTCGCCGATCGCGTTGTAGCTCGTCGCCGTGGTGCTGCCGTCGGGCCGCGTCGTCGATACCCGCCGCCCCAGCCCGTCATAGCCGAAAGTCGTGGTCAGCGTCTCCGTCGCGCCGCCGGGCAGCGTGCGCGAGGTGGTCTCGGTGAGGCGGTTGCCGTCGCTGTCGTAGGTGTAGTCGGTTACCGTTCCAAGCGCGTCGGTCTGCCGTGTCGGATTGCCGTAACCGTCATAGGCGTATGCGGTGACCGCGTTGCGGGCATCGGTCAGGGTTAGCAGGTTGCCGCGGCTGTCGTAGCTGGAGGTGGTGGTGTGTCCCAGCGGATCGGTGGCCTGCAGCAGGTTGCCCGCCGCGTCGTAGGTGTTGTGGCTCGTCTTGCCCCGCGCGTCCGTCGTGGTCAGCACTTGCCCGCGGGCGTTGTAGGTATAGCTCGTGGTGTGCCCCAGCGGATCGCGCAGGGAAATCAGATTGCCCCCGCCGTCGTACGTGTAGGTCGTCGTCTGGTTCAGCGGGTTGGTCTCGGCGAGCCGCCGGTCGTGATCGTCGAACGTCCGGCTCGTCACCTTGCCGAGAGCGTCGGTCTCGCGCACCACGTTGCCGCGCGCGTCGTACTCCAATACCCGCGAGTGCCCGAGACGGTCGGTGACGACTTCACGATGCTGGGCGAAATCGTGATCGAATTCGATCGTCTTGTTGAAGGCGTCCGTGGTCCGGATCAGCCGGCCCGAGGCGTCGTACTCGTTGCGGATGGGCTCGATCCCCCGCGCATCCTGAATGTCGAGGAGATGGTGGTTCGCGTTGTAGGTGAAGCGCGTGGTCTGCGCTTCGCGATCCGTCGCCGCCACCAGGTCGCCGGCGGCGTCGTACTCGTAGGTGAGGCTTTCGCCTTCCGGATCGGTGATGCGCGTGATGCGGCCCTGGCCGTCGCGCTCGAAGAGCACGGCGCGGCCGGACGAGTGGGTGATCGACGTCGGGGTGATCGACAGCTCGTTGCCGTTCAGATCCTGGAGATGCGTGACGCCCTGCTGCAGGCTGAGGTCGAAGATGCGGCCGTCGCGGGTGGTCAAACGCACGCCTTGGGGCTCATAGATCTCCAGCGAGCTCGCGTCGACGACGTCATTGCCAGCGTTGGCGTAGAACACCTGCGTGTTGCCCAGGATCTCCAGCGTGGCTCCCGGCACGGGACCGTCCACGAAGTCGAAGCGCGCCTGGCCGAAGCAGCCTCCCAGCGTCGGCACGCCGCTGCTCAACGCGAGCTTGAAGCGGTAGATCTCGCGGTCCGAGAGCCGGATGGTGGTCATGTGGCCGCGGGTCTCGCCGATGAACTGGCACGGCACGAAGCCCGAGGCGAACTGCCAGCCTTCGCCCGGCGGCCGGTTGTTCTTGTACGAGCCCTGGTGGATGTCGAGCGTCCAGCCGACGCCGAAGTCCCCCTTGCGCTTGTCGCGGCTGTCGTAGGTGCGCAGGATCTGGATGGGCAGGCCCGAGACGGGAACCTCCAGATCCTGATAGGTCAGAGTGAAGTTGCCGAGCTTCTGCTGGCCCTCGACGGCGACGTCGATCTGATGCGACTGCTCCAGGTTGTTCGCGTCCGTGGCGACGAGCTCGAGCTGGTAGTTGCCGTTGAGCAGCAGGGTGGGATCGAAGCGGCCCAGGACGCCGTTGACGACCGCGGTGGTGCCCGCGCCGATCTGCGCCCACTGCGCGTCGCCCACGGCGCGATAGGAGAGGGTCCAGCCTTGCAGGAGCTCGCCCGTGACCGTGCCCACCACGTCCGTCACCGTGGTGACTTCCGAGAGGTCCGCCGGCGAGACGATCTGGACGACCGGACCGGTGACGTCGTTCGACAGCACGAGGTCGGCCGCGGCCGTGGCGAGAATCCAATATCCCCTGCCGGGCTCCATGAGCTGGAGCGTGTTGGCCCAGGCCGGCACGGCGACGTCGTAGACGTCCCAGGGATCGCCGGCGTCCGCCGCGTCATAGGCGAAGACGCGCGTGTACTTGCCCGCGATGGAGGCGAGCGCCGCGGTCAGCGAGCGGGGCTGCGAGAACGGCGCGCCGACGAGGTTCCAGCCCGGGCAGAGATGGATGGTGGTGGTCGCCGGCTCCGTTCCCGCCACCGGCAGCACCACCGCGCCGGGAGCCTCGGCCCAGAGGCCTTTCTTCGGATCGACCGCGGTCAGGTCGCTGCCGGAGGGATTCGCGGGATCCCACACCTTCCACGGGTCCGCGGTATCGCAGGCGTCGTAGGCGAAGACGCGCGAGGCCGCGCCGGAGAAGACCGCCGCCGGCGACGGATTGCCCGGCTGGCGCGCGATCGACACCAGGTTCCAGCCCGGATAGAGAGGAAGCTCCGAAGAGCTCCCGGCTTTCAACACCGGCGCGGCCAGGTTGCGGCCGGCCTGCAGGTTCATCTGGGGAGGCGAAGGCGGCAGCGCGCCGGTGGCCGGAGCCGCCACCTTCTTGGCCGCGGCCGCGGGAGCGTTCCCGGTTTCCGGAGCCGGCGCGGCAGGGCCGTTACCGTCGCGGGGGAAGCCGGGTTGCTGAGGGTTGGCGGCGGCTTGGGCGAGCTGGATCGGCGGAGCGGCTTGCCCCGCGAAGCTGGACTGCAAGAGCAGCGGTCCGCACAGGATCTGGCAGACCAGGACCCGGCCAAAGCTCCGTGCTCCGAAGCGTCCCATCCCTCGATCTCCCGTCGTCCTCAGCATCGATCACCTCGACCGCGGCTTCTGCCGGCAGAGCCCTTCCATCCGGAGCGGGGAGGCCGTTTTTTCTCCCCGCCCACTGTTGAACTACGTTCTTCTGCGATGAATGTTATGCAGCGCTCCGGCTGAAGTCAAGCTTTTTTTCAGGGAAACGCTGCGTGATGCTCTACGTACGGCCGTAAGAGCAGCGTAAGCGGCCGGCGAGCCTACTGGGTTGTGGAGGTCTCCCGAAGAAAGCGCAAGGCCTGGTCCGCTTCCGGCTGAATCCCCAGGGAGCGGAAGGTGGCGAGCATGCTTCGCGAGAGCTCTTGGGTCTCTCTCACCTTTTTCTGGCGCAGCCAGACGGCGGCCAGATCGAGCCCGACCAGCGCCGCCTCGTTGCTGTTGCCGATGCGGAAGAATTCGTTCCGCACCTCGATCAGCGCGCGCTCGGCCTGCGACAGCTTGCCGAGCCCGCCGAGGATCTTGGCTTCCACCCAGCGGACCTTGAGCAGGGCCACCGGCTCGGCGGCGAAGGTCCTGCGCAGGCCGCTCTCCAGGAGAAGCTGGCCGGCCTCCCGGAACTGGCCGCAGTCCGCCAGGGTGCCGACGAGCCCCTGCTGGCAGACGGCCACGAGCTGCGGCTCGCGCTCCGCGTCGAGCAGCGAGAGGGCCTGGCGGAAGATCTGCACGCCTTGCTGCAGGTCGCCGCCATAGCGGACGGCGATCGCCTTCTTCACCAGCGCCTGGCCGGCGAGGTGGAAATCGCCCAGGTCGAGGTACAGGCGGCGGACCCCGTCGAGCAGCTCGCAGGCCTCGGCCAGCCTGCGCTGATCGCTCAGCAGCGACGCCTCCAGGTCGGCCACGCGGGCCAGCAGCAGCAGGCTGCCGGTTCCTTGTGCGAGCAGGGCGCGCGCGTGGCGGAAGGCCTCCTCCGCCTCGTCGATCTCCTCGTTGACCCGGTAGGCGTTGGCGAGCTCCGCCCAGGCCCGCGCCTGCAGGTCGAAGGTCACTCCCCTCCCATGGTCCTCCGGCCGCAGGTTGGCGGCCGCCATGGCCGCGTTGTAGGCCAGCCAGCGCATCGCCTTGTGGTCCTTGAACCGCGACTCGTAGCTCAACTGCAGCAGCGCTTCGATCAGCGGCCGGCCCTGCAGCTCCTGGACCTGCTCGAAGGAGAGGCCGTCGTAACCTTGCGGCGATTGCCGGACGAGATCGAGGCCGCGCGCCAGCCGCTCGCGGTCCCTCTGCCAGCGGCTGAGGAAATCCCCGGCCGCCGCCGCGGCGCGGTCGATGGCGTCGTCGTAGGCCTCCTCCCTGAAAGCGACGGCGAGGGGAGCCTCGCTGAAGAAGAGCTCGGGAGCCGTGGCCGCGAGCCTCTCACCGCACAACCGGCAACCGCTCAGCAGATGACGTACCGCCCGTTTCCTCTCGACGGCCTGGAGCCTACCCCCGACGAGCTCTTCGACCTCGCTCATGCTCAGGTGCTTCATGAAGCTCCTTCGGCCCTCGCGGATTACGGAACGTCTTCATGGCATCATACCATATATAGGGTCGCGATAGATCTTATTACTTTCTTACGCTGGCGGGGTGCGGAAGGTTCTGGCTAACCGCGCCGCTGCTTGAAGCCCGGGACCGACTCCTCGTCGATCAGCCCGAGTTGATGGAGGACGCGCTTGACCCGCTCCTCGAACTCGGGAAGCTCTTCCTCCTCCAGCGCCGCCTCGACGTCCTCCAGGACCGTACCCTCCGCAGCCTGTGCGTGCCTGGGATAGGCGAGGTGGAAGAACTCTTCCCAGTCGATCCCCAGCGCGTCGGCGATCATCAGCACGTGCCGCACCTGGAGGGTGACCTCGCCCTTCAGGACCTTGTGGAAGATGGAGGTCCCCACTCCCATCTGCTGCTCGAGGGAGCGGATCGACCGTCCTTTCGTCTTGGCGAGCGAAGCCAGGAGCGTCGCCAGACGCAGGGTTTCCTCCGAGTATCGGTCGGGCATGCTGAATATTATACAGCAGATGATGCTCGTTGTGCTGCAAAGAGCAAAAATCCGCCTTTGGCGTTATCTCGCCAAGGGATCTCTGGGCGCTTCAGCCCGCGTCCTCCGAGGGTGCCTCGGTCGCGTCCTGCTCGGGCAGGTTCAAGACGAAAGGAGCGCAGAGGGCCGCGAGGTTTCGCCGAAGATCGGCCGGCGATTGCGCCGCCCACGAAAAGCACCGCTGAGTGCTCCGCGGCGTGGTGCCAGGCGTACTCGACGGCGAGCCGCGTCTTGCCAACTCCGCCGAGTCCATGGACCGCCTTGCCCGCGATGGCCGTGGCTCGTCCGGCTGGGGTCGCCTCAAGGCTTTGGCGCAGCCGCGTGAGCATCTCCTCGCGGCCTTGGACGAAGCACGCGCCTGCCCTGTGGATCTGCGGTAATCCTCGAAAGAGGGCATCGTCCCCAGCGCTGCCGCGTGTTCGTCCGTCGGAGAAGCTCCACAGCGCTCGCCGACCAGGAGGATTACGGCATCGCAGAGCTCGATATATGCGCGAAGCTGTTCGAGCAGCGTCGCCGGACCTTGGCGGAAATGCTCCTGCTCCCGTACCTCCAGTTCCTTGCGCCGCAGCACCCGGGCGATCTCTTGCCGATAGGAGCCCAGTTCCCGCGTGACGGCCGAGACGAAGACGCGGTAGGAGTTGGGAGTACTCATGGTCCGGCGTCACCGCTCACAGACCGGACCCGCTCTTGGACTAAACGGGCTCGCAGTCTGATTGGAGGACGTACCCGATAGCCTTGACGATATCGCGTAGGCTACTATCATCGAGCACGCCGATCGGACCGGCATTCACATCCAGTTGGTTCTTGTCGATCGATAGGACGTTTTCGCACTGGGCTACGCAGTTGGTCATGAACCCGAACTGACCCGCCTTGAAGGGGACACAGTTTGGAAGCTGGCTGCGAAGAGCGAAACGAGAGGAGGTACAGACTACGACCAATGCGTAGTGGCCGCGATTGAGGTCCTCTCGGGATACGACGATGACAGGGTGAGGTCCAGCATCCGGGAAATCGGCGTTATAGATCTCGCCGGGCTCCATCAAGAGGCCTCGTCCAGGCGTCGTCCTGCATTTCGGAGGGCGACGGTGCGGATGGCCCTTTGTTGTCTTTCGTCTTCGACGATCTCGCGGACAGCCTCGTACTCCGGGAGAGGGATCAGGACATATGCGGCGTTGGTGCGAGGGTCGACGACCTGCGGAGGCTGGGCATCGGTCGAATCAAGCGCCTGCTGCTGCTGCTCGGTCAAGCGAATGGGCATCGCCGCATTATCTCTCGACAGGTCAGGATTTGTAAGATCCCGCTCGATGAACGGCACCTTCTCCGCCAGCGAAGTCCTCGGAGCCATGATCACTCCGGCCGTGCTCATCTCGGCCTCGGGGACGCTCGTGCTCTCGACGTCCAACCGGCTGAGCCGCGTCGTGGACCGGGTACGGGTGCTGACCGCGGAGGCGGAGCAGCTCCAGCGGGGGACGGACGGCGAGACGGGAGCCCGGGAGCGGCTGATCTCGGACCAGCTCGCCCGGGCCTCGAAACGCGTCCTCCTCCTGCGCTCCGCCCTCACGGTCTTCTACTCCGCAATCGGCCTCCTGGTGGCGACGAGCATCGCCATCGGTCTGGTGGCGGCGCTGCGCTGGAGCTACGGCTGGGTGCCGGTGACGGTCGGGCTGTGCGGCGCCTGCGCTCTCCTCTACGGCACTCTCCTCCTCGTCCGCGAAGGCCGCCTGGCCGTGGGCTCGACGCTGCAGGAGCTTTCCTACGCCCGCGAGGTCGTGGCGCGGCAATGGGACAGCTAGAATTCAGCAGAAACCCGTCTTTTTTGTCCGGAAAAGCGCGTGAGACATTGCTCGAGCCGCTCGCACAGTCTGCAGCGGCTTTTTTCACGCTCCGGCGGCTTTTTCTATTGTTTTTTCCCGTCAAACATTGTTTTTTCCGTTCAAACATTGTTTTTTGGGAAAAAACATTGTTTTGAAAGTTCCAACACATTGTTTTTTGGCTTTAAACAATGTTTGAGCCGAAAAAACAATGTTTGAACGGAAAAATCAATGTTTTAAGGGAGCGGAGCGTACTTCAAGCGCCAGAATGGCACGAAAGCGCTCGCCTTCTGCTTCCTTACCGCTCCTTCCAAAGGAGGCACACTTGTCCAAGTTCCGCAGAGAGGTAGTAAACTACTACCGCCGGAGGCCGTCATGGGTGTACCTCTCAAAGTGTCTGACAGTCTGTTCGCCGTGGCCAAGCAGGAGGCCCAAGCGACGCAGCGCTCGATTACGGCTCAGGTAGAGCACTGGGCGCGGATCGGCCGCGCCGTCGAAGCGATCCTCGCTCATCGCGAGTTACTGGGGATCAAGGGGGCCGGCGAGCTTCTCTCTGCCATATTCCCTTCGCCGACTCTGCGGCAAGAGGTGCACGACCTGATGGCTCGGATCGCGACCACCGATGACCGCGAATCCGCGAAAGCCCTCATTCGCGCGAGCGGGAGACCCCTCTACGAGACGGATCCCAACCATCCAGGTCTGTTGATCCAAGTGCTGCCTGATGGCACTCGGCTCCTTGGGCACATGGAGAATCGGCGATTCGTGCCAGTTGAGAGCGAATCCTCCAAGAGCGAATCGTGAGCGACGAGCTCGGGGAATCAATCCGTGCGGCCTTGGCTCGAGCCGTACCGGTCTTGGTGTTTCTCGCTGGACCGAACGGCGCGGGTAAGTCGACCTTCTTCAAAGCCTATCTACAAGCCTTCGATCTATTCTTCATCAACGCCGACGAGCTCGCGAAGGGTCTCCGCGAAGAAGAGCCTCCTCGTCCTGTCGAGGACATCGATCGGTTAGCTTTCCAGGCAGCGGAAGACCTCCGCAACTCATTCATGTATGGAGGGCTCTCCTTCTGCACGGAGACCGTTTTTTCCGATCCTGGAGGCGCGAAGCTGGATTTCCTGAAAAGAGCCCGTAGTTCCGGCTATCACACCTTTCTGGCTTTTATCGGGCTCAGCGATCCCGAGCTGTCGGTCGCACGTGTCGCGCAGCGAGTAGGAGAAGGCGGGCATGACGTTCCAGACGCCAAGCTGCATGGACGATTTCCGCGGACCTTTGCCAATCTGGCGAAAGCGATCCCTCTCGTCGATGAAGCCTTCCTGTTCGACAACAGCTCGCAGGACAAACCCTTTCGCCTGGTCGCGAGCTTCTCGAACGGCAAAGCGGTCCGCCGAAGCGATCCGCTCCCGGCCTGGGCCGCTGGACTTCCCGGTCTCTGAGCGGCTACGCATCAAGATCGTGGTCTAGCCTCTCACTACCTTCTCCAGCCCCGCCGCGTCGTCCCGCTCCATCGCCAGCTCGGCCTCCAGGCTCTCGCGGTCGCGGAAGACGGTGGCGACGGCGGCGATGCGGCCTCCGGCGCGGAAGGCGAGCGTGGCGCTCTTCTCGGCGAGCGCGCCGGTGACTTCGATGGCGTCCCACTTCGTGGCGTGGCCCACGTAGTTGATCACGACGTCGTAGTGCTGGCTCCAGAAGAAGGGCACGGCGTCGAAGCGCTCGCCCCGGCCGAGGATGTTGCGCGCCGCGGTCTGGCCCTGGCGCTCGGCGACCACCCAGTGCTCGACGCGGATGCGTTCGCCGGAGTGCGGATCGGGCCAGCGCGCGATGTCACCGGCCGCGTAGACGCCGGGCGCGCTCGTCCGCAGGTGCTCGTCGACCAGCACGCCTTTGTCGACGCCGAGCCCCGCGGCTTCCGCCAGCGCGACGTTGGGACGCACGCCCACGCCCACGACGACCAGGTCGGCCGGCAGCGACTCGCCGCTCTCCAGCTCGACCGCGCCTTCGGTGAACGCCTTCGGTTTCGTCCCCAGCCGGAACTCGACGCCGTGCTCCTCGTGCACGCCGCGGATGAAGTCGCCCAGTTGCGGCCCCAGGACGCGCTCCAGCGGCCGCTCCTCGGGCGCCACCACGGTGACCGCGACCTCCCGCGCCCGCAGCGCGGCGGCGGCCTCCAGACCGATGAAGCTCGCGCCCACCACCACGGCCCGCTTGGCCTCCTTCGCCTTCTCGATGATGGCCCGGCTGTCCGCCAGCGTCCGCAGGAGATGGACGTGCGGCAGGTCGGCGCCGGGCAGCGGCAGGCGGATCGGATCGGCGCCGGTGGCGAGGAGCAGGGCTCCGTACTCGAGCGAGCGGCCGTCGGAGAGCGTCACTTTCTTCGCCGCCGTATCGAGGGCCGTCACCCGCACGCCGAGCAGGAGCTCGATCCGCTGCTCGTCATAGAAATCGCGCGGATGGAGCGGGATCCATTCTTCGGGCGCGTTGCCGGCGAGGTAGTCCTTGGAGAGGTTGGGCCGGTCGTAGGGCGCCTCGTTCTCGGGACCGATGACGGTGATGGGTCCGCCGTAGCCCTCCCGGCGCAGCGCCTCGGCCGCGGCGTTGCCCGCGGCGCCGGCGCCCACGATGACGACCGAGGCGGGACCGGCCGCCTCGCGGCGCGGCGCCGGCCCGGCCTTCTCGCGCACGAAGAGGCGGTCCCCCTCACGCTCGACTTTGTAACAAGTCACGGGATTCAACGCCGGCGCGCGCACCGCCTCGCCGGTGCGCAGGTTGAAGCAGGCGTGGTGCCACGGGCAGCGCACGGTATCGTCCACCACGAGACCTTCGGCGAGCGGTCCGCCGTAGTGCGTGCAGTTGGCGCCGACGGCGAAGATCCCCTCCCCGCGCCGCACGACGAGCACCGCCTCGCCGCCGGAGTGGCCGAGGAGTTGGCCGCTCTCGGGCACCTCCGTCAGCGGCACGCCCTGCGCGAGATCGGGTCCGGATAGCTGGGTTTCGGCGCTCATGGTGTTCCTCCCTTCCAAAGGCCATGGTACCTGATGCGAACGGCTTGCCCTCCGAAGCCCTCACCACCCCGGCCCTCCTCTCCCAAAGGGAGAGGAGGGAGAAAAACGGAAAGCATTTTCTTCTTGTTCCCCTCTCTCCCTCTGGGAGAGAGGGGTTAGGGGAGTGAGGGCTTCGCAGGGCAAGCCGGTGACGTTCACGCCTTCGCCCCCCACATCTCCACCTCCCCCGCCTCCACCGTCACCAGCGTGCCCGCCTCGCCGTGCGCGATGCGGCCGAGGTCGGCGAGGGCGCCGATGGCGGCGGTCTTGCCGGTGCGCTCGGCGAAGTCGCTCGCCGCTTCCACCTTCGGCCCCATCGAGCCGCCGGCGAAGGAGTAGGCGGCGAGCGCCCGCGGCGAGGCCCTCCGGATGGCCCGCTGCGTGGGCTTGCCCCAGTCGAGGTAGACGGCGTCCGCGTCGGTCGCCATGATGAAGAGGTCCACCTCCAGCTCGCGCGCCAGCAGGGAGCTCGCGCGGTCCTTGTCCACCACCGCTTCGGCGCCGTAGAGCTTGCGGCCCGGACGGTACATCGTCGGAATGCCGCCGCCGCCGGCGCAGATGACGATGCACCCTTTCTCCAGCAGCCAACGGACGGGACGGATCTGGAAGATGCGCTTCGGCATCGGCGAGGGCACGGCGCGCCGGAAACCGCCGGCGTCGGGGATCATCGTCCAGCCTTTCTCGGCGCTCAGCCGGCGGCTCTCCTCCTCCGAGTAGACGGGACCGATGGGCTTGGTGGGATTGTGGAACGCCGGATCGTCGGGGTCGACCTCCACCATCGAGAGGATGGTGGCGAACGGCTGCTCGAAGGGCAGGATGTTGCCCAGCTCCTGCTCGATCATGTAGCCGATCATGCCTTCCGTCTGCGCGCCGAGCACGTCGAGAGGATAGGGGCTCACCTCGTCATAGGCCGCGCTCTGCAGCGCCAGCAGGCCCACCTGCGGGCCGTTGCCGTGCGAGATGACGAGCTGGTGCTCGCGGCCCAGCGGCGCCAGGGCCTCGGCCGCGACGCGGACGTTCTTCCGCTGGTTCTCGGCCGTCATCTCCTCGCCGCGGCGCAGGAGGGCGTTGCCGCCCAGGGCCACCAGGATGCGCATGCGCGAAGTCTATCCCGCGACTCCGCCCGTGCTACCATCGCCATCCTCAATACAAGCTTTCATCTTCAGTCCGGAGGAACGCCATGGCGAGGAATCCGTTCGTCCGCCGCACCTGGGGGCTCGGCATCTGTCTGCTCGCGCTGCTCTGCGCCTTGCCGCTTGCGGCGCAGGTCGAGCCGGCGCCGGAGGCCGGCGGCGGCGGCCCGGCCGCCGAGCCGCAGCAAGCGTCGGCCGCCAGCCCGCTGCCGGGCGCCCGGAGCTTGCGGGTGATCGCGGTCAGGTCCCTCGGTCACCCGAAGAGGACACGCTTGGGCGACGGCATCAGCGTCAAGCTGAGCGGGATGCAACTCTCCTCTCTGGAACAGGTCAAGAAAGGTTGCGCGGGGCTGATCCTCTTTCTCAACGACATTCCCATCAAGGGGGTGCCGCCGGATTCCTGCAGCCTGGGAAGAGGCGAGATCCGCTTCACGCTCGACCGCACCGACGAGTCGGACAAGGCCTGGCACTCGCTGCTCGAGGAGCCGATCGCCTTCAGCAAGCCCGTCACCGTCAGCGTGGGTCCGGACGGCGATCTGGCCTTTCCCACCGACGCCGACCCAATCCAGCTCGAGGTCCTGCCGGAGGCCCAGTTCTGGACCTATTGCGCCGGGCTGGCGCTGTTCGTCGTGGTGCTCTTCTGGCTGGCCAGGCGCACCCCGCTGCTGCGCGACCGCAGCCCGCTGACGCCGGCCGGCAAGCTGCCGCCGTACAGCCTCTCACGCTTCCAGATGGCGTTCTGGTCGTTCCTCATCATCGCCGCCTATGTGTTCATCTGGATGATCACCCAGGAGCTCGACACCATCACCGGCTCGGTACTGGCGCTGCTCGGCATCGGCTCCTCGACGGCGCTCGCCGCCACCCTTATCGACAAGGAAAAGGTGACCAAGACCGCGGCGGGCGAAGGGGAGGCGCAAGCTCCGTCCGCCGCCGCGCCGCCGGCCAAGACCGCGGCCGTCTCGGAAGGCTTCCTGCGCGACGTGCTCTCCGACGACGAAGGGATCAGCCTCTACCGGCTCCAGCTCTTCGTCTGGACGATCGTGCTGGGCATCATCTTCATCGCCTCGGTCTACGACGGCCTGCAGATGCCGCAGTTCAATCCCACGCTGCTCGGCCTGATGGGGATCAGCTCGGGAACCTACCTCGGCTTCAAGGTGCCGGAGAGCCGCACGCCGCCGCGGGTGGAATAGAAGCTAGCGCCGCCGCAGCTCGTTCTTCACCACCTTGCCATCCTTCATCACGAAGACGACCCGCCGCAGGGCGTTGATGTCCTGCAGCGGGTCACCGTCGACGGCGATGAGGTCCGCTTCGAGGCCGGACGCGACGGCGCCTGTCTTGTCCGCGAGGCCGAGGGACTCGGCGGCGAGCGAGGTCGCCGAGACGATGGCGGCCATCGGATCCTGCCCGCCTTTCTCCACGCGGTAGATCAGCTCCTCGAAGTTGCGGCCGTGCGAGCCGGCGACGGCGTCGGTGCCGAAGACCACCTTGAGGCCGGGCGTGCGCAGCGCCTGCTTGAAGACGGCGAGCGCCTTGGGCACCGCCTGCCGCATCTGCTCGAAGCCGGCCTCGGTGTAGTTGCCGATGCCGAGGAAGCGCTGCTTGTTCTCGAAGTAGTTGCGGAACACGAGGTCGATGTTGGGATCGAACCAGGTGCCGTGCTCGGCCATCAGGCGCAGCGTCGGCCCGTCGAGCAGCACGCCGTGCTCGATCGAGGTGCAGCCGGCGAGGACGGCGCGGCGGGTGCTCTCGACGCCGTGCGAGTGGACGGCGGCGCGCAGGTGGAGCGCCCGCGCCTCGCCGCAGGCGGCGTCGAGCTGCTCCTGGCTGAGGGTGGGCGCGCCGCCGTCGCGGATGCTCTTCGAGGCGAAGATCTTGATCACGTCCGCGCCTTCCGCGGCGCGCCGGCGCACGGCCTCGCGCATCTTCTCCGGCGGCCCGGCGTCGTCGCCGATCGGCTCGAGCGAGGTGAGGATGCGCGGGCCCGGGATGACGCCGCGGGCGATCCAGTCGCGCAGGTCGCGGTCCTCCGGCGCGCCGAGGCTCTGCACCGTCGTCACGCCGCCGCGCACGGTCTCCACCGCGTTCTCGACGGCGTAGAGCATGGTCTGCCCCGGCAGCTCGCTCTTGTCCTCCTCGTCGTGCGTCTTGCCGTTCCTGTCGAAGTGCCAGCCGATGTGGACGTGGGTGTCGATGCCGCCGGGCAGCAGCGTCAGGCCGCGGAGATCGTAGGTGGCGTCCTCCCGCGGCCGCGTCTCCACCGCCGCGATGCGCGAGCCCTCGATCACCACCGTCGCCTCGGTCATGGCGCCGCCCCGGCCGTCGAGGAGCTTGCCGGCGCGGAGGGTGATCTGGCCGCCGTGCGGCGGATCGGCGGGAGCGCCTGGGCTGACGGCGGCGAGGAGGAGAAGGGCGGTAAAGAGAGGCTTCATTGAAATCCCTACAGCCGCCGCAACGCCGCCTCCAGCCGCGGCAGGGCCGCGTCGATGTCGGCCGGCGAGACGGCGCCGACGCTGAGGCGGAACCAGCCGTCATCCTCCTTCGAGCCGAAGGCCTGGAAGGGCACGACGCCGATGCCGGCGGCTTCCAGCACGTAGCGGCGCACGTCGTCGTTGGTGCGCAGCTCGGCACCCTCGGGGGTGCGCGCGCCGAAGGGATGGAGGCGCGCGGTGAGGTAGATCGCGCCCATGGGCGGAATGCTGTCCACCGGCAGGCCGCGCTCCTTCATGGCCTGCAATCCGCGGTGCAGACGGTCCAGGCGCTCCTGAAGCCCGCGCTTGAACGGCTCCATGAACTCGCGGATGCCCTCCGCGTCGTCGAGCAGACCCACGGTGGCGATCTGCTCGGCGCGCGGCGCCCAGGCGCCAACGTGGCCGAGCACGGCGGACATGCGGGAGATCACGTCCACGGGCCCCACGCCCCAACCGACGCGCAGCCCGGTGGCGGCGAAGCCTTTGCTGATGCCGTCGACGAAGAGCGTGTAGCGCGCCATCTCCGGCAGCAGCTCGGGCGGCGTCACGTGGACGACGTCGCCGAAGCAGAGCATCCAGTAGATGTGGTCGTAGAGGACGAAGAGCGGCCGCTCGCCGCGGCGGGCGCGCGCCTCGTTCTCCTCCAGGACCGCTTCGCAGATGCCCAGCAGCGCCTCGCGCGTGAACGCCGTGCCGCAAGGGTTGAGGGGCGAGTTGAGGCAGAGCAGGCGCGCCCCCGGCAGCAGCGGCAGCAGGTCTTCCCGCGTCGGCAGGAACCGCTGCTCCGGGCCGCACACCACCGGCACGCCGACGCCGTCCACCAGGTGCACGTAGTGGTTGTTGTTCCAGCTCGGCACCGGGTAGATCACGCGGTCGCCGGGATCGCAGACGGTGCGGAAAGCACAGTAGATGACCGGACGGGCGCCGGCGAAGATGACGACCGACTCCAGCGGATAGCGCAGACCCAGCTCCCGTTCATAGAACCGGACGACCGCCTGCCGCAGGTCCGGCATGCCGTTGGCCGGCGGATAGTTGGTCTCGCCGTGCTCCAGGGCCGCCCGGACGCCGGCGGCGAGCCGGGGCGGGATGGGGAACTGCCGCGGATCGAAGTCTCCCACCGTCAGGTTGCAGATGGAACGGCCGGCGGCCACCAGGGCCCGGATCTCGCTCGCGATGCGGAGGATCTCCGAGCCGACGAGGCCGGTCGCCATCGTCGCGATGCGGCTCCCTGGATGGGGACCGGCGTCCTTCGCGATCGACGCGAGGTCGAGGCTGGTGTCTTGGATGGTCATGATCGGGAGATTATGACAGGGATTGGCTCGGTCCAATGGGGTTCCGGTTGTTTAGGCGCTCGACCAGGGGAGATCCGACTGGATCCTACCCCATCCGCCGCAATCCCTCCGACAGATGTCTCAACCCCATGGCCACGTCCTCCGGCGCGACCGCGAAACCGAGCCGGAAGTGACGCGGCGACTCGAAGAACTTCCCCGGCACGATCGAGGTCTCGCGGCCGCGCAGCCAGTCGTGGAGCGGCTCGCTGTCCTGCTCCCGCTTGAGGCGGGGAAAGACCGTCATCGAGCGCGGCGGCACGACGCAATCGAGCCACTCCTCGTGATCGGCCAGAAAGGAGCGCACCTGCGCAATGTTGGGCTCCATGATGGCGCGGCTGCGCTCGATCAGGCGCGGGAGCTGACGGAAAGCCGCCAGCGCCAGCGTGTCGCTCGGCACCGAGTCCACGGACTCCATGAGGTCCTTGGTGCGCCGCAGGCGGTCCGCCACCTCGGGCGCGCAGAGGATCCAACCGCAGCGCAGGCCCGAAAGACCGTAGCTCTTGGTGAGGCTGCTGGTGGCGAGGAAGTGAGGCCCGAGATGGACGTGGCTCGGCGGCGCCTCCTCGAACCAGACGTCGCGGTAGACCTCGTCCACCAATACGAAGGCGCCCGCGCGCTCGGCGAGCCGCCCCAGCTCAGCGATCTCCTCCGGCGGCAGGAGGACGCCGCTCGGGTTGTGCGGATTCGCCAGCACGACGAGGCGGACGCGGTCCGTGACGAGCGAACGGATCTCGTCCAGGTCCAAGCGATAACCACCTTCAAATCGGCGCTCGAATCGCCGGACACGGGCGCCGAGAAAGGAGAGCGCCGCGAGCAACGGCTCATACGTGGGCTGCTCGATCAGCACCTCGTCGCCCGTCTCGATCAGCGCGGCGAAGGCGAGAAAATTGGCGCCGGAGCATCCAGGAGCCGCGACCACCTGCTCGGCCGGAACGCCGTACTCCCTCCCGATGGCCTCCAGCAGCGGTGGAAACCCATCGCGGTTCGGACCGTTGACCTGCACGTCTCCGGGCTCGAGGACGAGATCCTCCGTCGAGCAGGCCAGCAGACCGCTGTTGGCGAGGTTGTACCGCGCCGTGGCGTGGTCCTTCGCCCAGCGCATGTAGACGCTGCCTTTCAACTCGCCTTTCTCCTCCGCCAGGCGAAGTACACCGGCACGCCCAGCGCGAAGATCGCGACACCCATCAACGCGTTCATCGTATCGGTGAAGAAGATGTTGACGACGATCCCTAAGCCCGCGAGGCTGAAGAGGATGGGGATCCAGGGATACCCCGGCGTCGGAAAAGGCCGCGGCGCCGCCGCCAGCTTGCGGCGAAAGACGAGGAGGGCGAGGCCGGTCGCGGCGAAGAAGATCCAGTCCGCGAACACGGCGTAGCTCAGCAGGCGGTCGTAGGACTTGGTCAGGGCGTAGAACGCCGCGAGCGCGCCCTGCAGCAGGATCGCCGCGGTCGGCGCATGGAAGCGCGGCGAGAGCTTGGCGAGCGAGCGGAAGAAGAGTCCGTCCGCCGCCATGGCGTAATACACCCGCGGCGCCGAGAGCAGCGAGAGATTCATGAAGCCGAAGGTCGAGACCACGACCAGCAGGCTGATCACCTTGGCCCCGGCCTCGCCGAAGAGGCGCGCCGCCACGTCCGCGGCCGGTGTCTGCGTAGCGGCCAGGGCCGGCGCGCCGAGCACGTGCACGTAGGCCACGTTGGCCGAGACGTAAACGGCGATGACGACAAAGACGCCGATGAGGATCGCGCGCGGCAGGTTGCGCTGCGGCTCCCGCACCTCCTCGGCGACA
The DNA here is from genome assembly GCA_036558045.1 of Thermoanaerobaculia bacterium. Lineage (GTDB taxonomy): Bacteria > Acidobacteriota > Thermoanaerobaculia > Multivoradales > UBA5704 > DATARR01. The sequence goes on along the minus strand of DATBGJ010000575.1, from coordinate 5,760 downwards.
TAGTTGAGGTTCTGCCAGCCGCCATAGGCGAACATGGTGGGCACCAGGCCGGCGAAGAAGGCGGAGAGGAGCGACAGGCCGCCGAGGTCCGGCGGCGCCAGCGGCTCGAAGGTGACGCCGGAGCCGCGGGTGAGGATGAAGGCGCCGACGATGAGCGCCGCGAGCGCCAGCGTCTTGGTGAAGGTGATGACGTTGATCAGCACCGCCCCCGGCTTGATGCCCAGGGCGTGGAAGCCGGCCACCGCGAGCAGAATGGTGGCGGCGAGCCAGGGCGCGGCTCCCGGCGGCAATGCGAACAGCCGGTCGACGTACTGGGCGAACGCCACCGCCACCGCCGCCGTGGCCCCGGACTGCACGATGAGCAGCAGCGCCCAGCCGTGGAGGAAGGCGGCGAGCGGATGGAACGCCTCGCGGAAGAAGGCGTACTGGCCGCCGACCCGCGGCACCACCGTGCTCAGCTCGGCGAAGACGAAGGCGCCGAAGAGCGCGATCACGCCGCCGGCGATCCATACCGCGAGGATGAGGAACGGCGTGCCGACCTTCTGCGCCACCACGTATGGATTGATGAAGATGCCCGAGCCGATGATGCCGGAAACGACGATCATCGTGGCGTCGAACAGCGTCAGACGCCGGACGAACCCCGGTCTCGCCGGTTCGGTCATGCTAGGCCGCTCCTCCGCTTGGAACGTAAACGCGCGCGGGGAGTCTACCTCAGCGGATGCGCGACGACGTCTGGCAAACCCCTTGCAGTCCTCGATCCCGGGGCACCTCCAGCGAGGCGCTCCACAGCAGTATGGCGAGATATGCGGTCGTACCCAAGGAGCGGCAGGACTGGCACGAGCCGGAAACGCCGCGGCAGGAGCGGAAAGAACCCGCCCCGCGATGGCCCCTCAGCGAGCGCGGCCTGCTCTGGGTGATCCTGATCTCGGCCGTCGTTCTACTCGGCTTCTTGGTCGCCCGCCACTTCGACGAGTACCTGCGGCGCACCCTCGAATCGCGGATCAACCAGCGGCTCCACGGCTACAGCGTCAGCATCGGCCACGCCCACCTGAGCCCTCTGGGGCTGTCCGTGACCCTGGAGCGGACCGTGATCCGGCAGGACGCCAACCCTCAGCCGCCGGTGGCGGACCTGCCGCGCCTGACCGCCAGCGTCGAGTGGCGGCAGATCCTGCGCTTCCATCTGGTGGCCGACGCGACGTTCGACCGCCCGCGCGTCCATATCAACCTGCCGCAGCTCCGCAAGGAAACGCGCGACCGGATGAAGCTGACGGACCGCGGCTGGCAGGAGGCGTTGGAGTCGATCTATCCCCTCAAGTTCAACCTCGTCGAGGCGCGGGAGGGCGACCTTGTCTACATCGACGTGGATCCCGACCGGCCGCTCCACGTCTCCCACTGGAACTTCACCGCCTCCAACGTCCGTAACATTCAGTCGGGCGAGCGCGAATATCCCTCGCCGATCCACTCGGACGGCGTGATCTTCGACCACGGCCGCGGCGTGCTCGACGGCCACGCCGATTTCCTGGCCAAGCCGTACCCCGGCGTCCAAGCGGTTTACAAGGTGCAGAACGTGCCGCTCGACCGCCTGCGGCCGATCATCAACCGTGCCAACGTAACGGTTCGCGGCGGTCTCCTTTCGTCGCACGGCGACTTCGAATACGGCCCGCGGCATCGCGACGTGCACGTCGCCGACGTCACCGTGCAGAAGCTCCGCCTCGACTACACCCTTGCGCCGGGCACGACGCCGGTCGAAAAGAAGGTCAAGGAAGCCGCCGAGAACCCGCAGCCCGAGGTGCCGGTGCGCATCGACCGCGTCCGCCTGACGGACAGCCTCCTCGGGCTCATCGGTCAGGCGAAAGACCGGCGCTTCCGCTTCTATCTCTCGAACGCGGATCTGGACGTCACCAACCTCTCGAGCGGCTTCCGGCGCGGTCCCGCCAAGGCCAAGCTCACCGGCAGCTTCATGGGCAGCGGCGCCGCCCGCGGCTACGCCACCTTCCGCGACGACCGCAAAGGCCCTGACTTCGACCTCAAGGTGGAGATCGAGAACGCCAGCCTGCCGGCGATGAACGACCTGCTGCAGGCCTACGGCAAGTTCGACGTGGCCAAGGGCACCTTCTCGATCTACTCCGAGGTCAGCGTCCGCAACGGCCGCATCACCGGCTATCTCAAACCGCTGTTCAAGGACATCGACGTCTACAGCTCGAAGCAGGACAAGAAGAAGCCGGTGCTCAAGAAGATCTGGGAGAAGATCGTCGGCGGGCTCTCCCACGTTCTGAAGAATCCGAAACGCGAGGAGGTCGCCACCGTCGCGGACCTCTCGGGAACGATCGAAGACCCCAACACCAGCATCTGGCAGATCATCGTCCGCCTGGTCTCGAACGCCTTCGTCAAGGCGATCCTGCCCGGCTTCGAGCGCGAGTACGAGGCGGTGATGAAGCGGCTCGGCTAGACCAGGCCGCGGCGTCAATAGCGATCCCCACAGCGGCGGCGCTTCGCGGTCTGCCTGCCTAACCCCTTCGGCGGCTTTCCGGATCTACCCTCGCATCACGTCGCGACAAAGCGGCCTGAATGATCTGCCGAGAGGAGAATGCAAAGTGAACCGTTCGAAAGCCCCGCTCCCTTGCCTCCTGCTCCTCGCGCTCGCCACCGCGACGGCGCTCCACGCCAGGACCCCGCGCATCAAAGCCGTGAAGACGGCCTCGCCGGACACGATCTGCTTCACGCTCCAGCCCAGCGCCGCTCCCAGCCAGGAACGTCAGACGGCGGCCGTCGACAGCCTGATCGCCCGCCCGGTGACTCCAGGCAATCTTTCCGCGGGCGATGTCAATCTCGACCCCGGAAGCCTCGTTCCCGGAGATCCCACCGCGATTGACCCTGACGGAACCCTCGCGAAGGGGAGAGGCAAGAAAATGCCCTTCTTCAAATGCGACAGCGAAGCCGCGGGAGGGCCGACATGCACTTGCAAAGGTTCGGAAGACTGCCTCAGGTTGGGCGTCGCGGACGCATGCGTGAAGGGCACGACGATGTGTGACAACACCTCGCCCCAGATGTGCTCCTGCCAGTGGAACGTGTGATCGCCTCATGACAGCGCTCTGCCCCGTGAGCCACCTCCGGGGCGGTGCTGCGCTCAATGAGCGGCCGCCTCCTCCTTGACGAGCACGATGACGGAATGGGTGCGTGACTTCGCGTCCTCGATGTCGCGCACCAGGCGTTGGGTGTCCGCACCCTCGAGCGTGCGAACGTCCTTGCCCGAGATGAACAGTCTGCCGTCGCGCTCCATCCGCCACTCCACCACCAGGCTGTCGCCCTCCCAATGCGCGGTGGAGACGTAGACGAGCGCGCCTCCCGACATCTCCTGATAGGTCTCCTTACCGTCCGGCGAGATCACCAGCGTGTTCGTGGGCTCGCCGTGCTCGTCGTGCAGGGTGATCTTGAGCTTCGCGCCGCTCTGCTCGATGAGCTCGAGCGGATGGCCGGCCTGCTCCGGCGTAGGAGCGGGCGGCGCCTCGACGTTCGGATCGCCCGCCGCGGGCTTGAGCGTCTTCTGGGTGGTCGAGCGCTGCGGGTCCGGACGCCACTTGCCCGCCAGGTTCGGCGTCTCGGCCGCGGCGAGCGAGAGTGCGGTGGAGATGGCGAGGATGAGGACAAGGATTCGTCGCATGGCCGGTCTCCTTCGACAGAGCTCCTAATGAACTAGGAGTATGAGAGAGGCGGCTGCGATTGTCAACTAAGTATTAGGAGGAAACCGAAGGCGTCCGCATCCTGCCGGGCTGCTACTCCTCGCCGATGTCCTCGTTCCAGACCTCCGGGTGCGCCGCGATGTAGCCGGCGAGGAGGCGGATGCACTCCTCGGAATGGAGATCGATCACCTCGACCCCGTTCTCCCGCAGCCAGTCGGCGCCGCCGGCGAAGTTGACCGATTCGCCCACCACCACGGTGCCGATGTTGAACTGGCGCACCAAACCGCTGCAGTACCAACAGGGCGCGAGCGTGGTGACCATGATCTTGTCGCGGTAGGTGCGCTGGCGGCCGGCCTTGCGGAAGGCGTCGGTTTCGCCGTGCACCGAGGGATCGCCTTCCTGCACCCGCCGGTTGTGGCCGCGGCCGAGGAGCCGGCCCTGGCGATCGAAGAGGGCAGCGCCGATCGGAATGCCGCCCTCGGCCAGCCCCTGCCGGGCCTCCTCCAGGGCGACCTCCAGCAGCGCGCGGTAGTCGGGCGCCTCGCTCACTGGCCCTCGATGGACAGCGCCACGCGCTCCACGGGGATCGGCACCTCGGCGCCGGCGGTCCCCGGCTCGAGGACCAGCGTGACGGAGACGTTGTCGCCCAGCAGCAGCCGGTCGCTCTTCTTCAGCCGCTTGAAGGCGCGGCCGGCGTCGAGCAGGAAGTCGTCGCCGGGAGAGTCCGGAGCGGGATCTTCAAAGGAAGTCATGCTGCCCACGTAGTGGAAATCGGTCGTGGGGGTGTCCGCGGTGGCGTTGGGGAGGTTGACGAAGACGCGGATGGTGGCACCGCTGGGGGCTTTCACGCGCTCGATGGCGAGACGCACCACCGGCCCGGCGTCGACGCTGGTCGGCAGCTTGCGCAGGGCTCCCCGCAGGTCGTAGGACGCGTGCATGACCACCGTCACCGGCGCGGAGCCGCGGAGGGGGACGAGCGGCGCTCCCTCGACGCTCAGCGCGGCGGAGGCGGCCCGCGGCAGGCCGCAGAACAGAAGGGGACCCAGGCCGAGAGCCAACAGCAGCGTGGCGGGGTGTCGAGAGAGCATTCGCGACCCTCCGTGCTCGCGGGGGCGAGCGGTAAATCAATTTTCCGCAACTATAGCCCAGCGGCAGCCGGCGGGGTATCGGACTCATACCGGACACCGGACCCAGGATAGAATTACCCCGGGAGCAGCTTGGAGAACGGGTGGTTTTCTCCATATCAGGGGACGACCCTGTCGAGGAAAGGAGAAACGCATGAGAGTGGCCCTGGCCAACCTCAAGGGAGGCGTCGGCAAGACGACCACGGCGGTCAATCTGGCCGCGGCGTTCGCGCGGAGCGGGCTCACCACGCTGCTGATCGACCTGGATCCGCAGGCCTCGGCGAGCTACTCGCTGGGGGTGGAACGGGAGCAGACCGAGACTTCGGCCGCGGAGGTGCTGGCCGGCAAGGCCGAGGTCGGCGATGCGGCGGCCGAGACGGCGGTGCCGGGCCTGCACCTGCTGCCGGCCTCGCTGCGGCTCGCCGGCAGCGAGGCCAGCCTCCTCCGCAAGCAGGAGCCGGAGAAGCTGCTCAAGCGGGCGATCGCTCCCGTCCGCCGCTATGACATGGTGGTGATCGACAGCCCGCCGGGCCTTTCCATCCTCACCCTCAACGCCCTGGCCGCGGCCGACGCCTTCATCGTTCCCGTGGTGCCCCACCGCCTGGATGCGGCGGCCCTCGGCGGTTTTCTCGAGCTGGTCGAGGGGGTGCGCGACCGCATCGGCCGCAAGACGGAGATGCTGGGCATCCTCCTCACCATGGTCGATCACCGCACGATGGTGACGGACGACGTGGTCGCCGCCATCCGCCGCGAGTACGGCCAGCAGGTGTTCCGCACCGAGATCCCGGTCAACATCCGGCTCGCCGAGGCGCCGGGCCGCGGTCTGCCCATCTTCAACTACGAGAGCTGGTCCACCGGCGCCGCGGCCTACGGCCGGCTGGGCGCCGAGGTGCTGCGCCGGGCGCGCAAGGCAGAGATGGTGTAGGAAGGGCTAAGGAAGCGAGGGCCCGGGCACC
>DATBGJ010000574.1:0-2977 GCA_036558045.1 Thermoanaerobaculia bacterium | reverse complement strand
GAAGATCGGCGAGGAGTAGTTGAGCAGCGTCGCGATGCCCACCGGCACGTGCTCGATGGCGAGGAAGTAGAAGAGCACGGCCACGCCGCCGAAGAGTCCCCGGTAGAGCAGCAGGTCCAGGCGCTGGAAGGTCACCGCCTTGCGCGCCAGCGACGGCACGGCGAGGACCGGCACCAGCATGAAGACGAAGCGGAAGAACGCCACCTCGCTGCCCGAGAGGTGCGCGGCGGCGAGCTTCGCGGCGACCGCCTGGAAGGCGAAGCAGATCGCGGAGACGACCATCAGCAGCAGGGGATGGCGGGGCACGGGGGGATCATGTCGCAAAACGGCGCGCTTGTTTATCGCGCTTAGGGTAGAGGCGGGTCTGGACGGAGGGAGGGGGCTCGACCCGCCCTGGGAGCGGCTACTCCGGCTGATTGAACGTCGACGGGATGAACTCGGGATCTTCCTGGGCGCGGCGCTCGAAGCAGAGGAAGTCGTAGTAGCCGCAGCGCGCGGTGCCGGGATAGGTGCGGCAGATCGCCGGCCGCGCTTCGTAGACGGTGCAGCGGCGGGTCTCGGTATCGAGGAACTGGCACACCGTGCCGTAGATCTTGTCCGGCTGGTGGCGCAGGATGACCTCGCCCGGCTCTTCGCCCTTCCTGGTAAACTTGCGGGCCGCCGCTTCGGGCGCCAGGCCGAAGTGGCGCGCCAGCCGGCTCACGTCGGACTTCTCGACCGCGATCCGCTCATAGGAGCAGCAGTACGAGGGGCAGCGGTTGCAGTTGAAGAAGCTGATCATGAGTCCATCCCTCCCGCGACGCAGTGTAACCGTTTCGGCGGGAATGTCTACCTTGGAGGCCGATATGAACGGAAAGTCGTTCGCTTCCCTCTTCGCCGCCCTCGGCTGCCTCGCCTTCGCCGCCGCCGCTTCGCCGGCGGCCGAGATGAAAGCGCCCGTGCTGGCGGTGCCCGAGAGCATCGCCGCCGAAGGCGTGCCGCCCATCGTGCGCACACACGAGGAAGACCTGCTGCCTTACGAGAACATCCGCGGCGCCATTCTCGCGGACTGGCACCCCAAGGAGCGGCGCATGCTCATCGGCACCCGCTTCGCGGAGAGCCTTCAGCTCCACGAGGTGGCGATGCCGATGGGCGCGCGCACGCAGCTCACTTTCTATAGCGACGCGATCAACGACGGCGTGTACCGGCCCAGCGATCCCGACCAGGTGGTCTACTCGCTGAACGAGGGCGGGGCCGAGAACTACCAGCTCTTCCTGCTCGACCGCCGGACCGGGCGCTCCCGGCGGTTCACCGACGGCACGCACCGCTACGTCGCGCCGCACTGGTCGCGCAACGGCAAGTGGCTCGCCTACTCCAGCAACGCGCGCAACGGCCGCGACATGGACGTCTATCTGGCGGACCCCTCCACACCGGGGAGCGAGCGGCGGCTGGTCGAAGTCCAGGGCGACTGGCACGCGGTCGACTGGAGCGCGGACGACCGCCGGCTCCTGCTCCTGGAGGAGATCTCGGCCAACGAGACCTATCTCCACTGGGTGGACGTGGCCTCCGGCGAGCTGCACACCCTCACGCCGCGCAATCCGCGCCAGGAGGAGCCGACCGTGGCCTATGCGAGCGGCCGGTGGTCGGCCGACGGCCAGTCGGTCTACACGACGAACGACCAGGGCAGCGAGTTCCAGCGCCTGGTGCGCATCGATCTCGCGACCGGCCGGCAGACCGTGCTCTCCGGCGACATCCCCTGGGACGTGGAGAGCTTCGATCTCTCCGACGACGGCGGCCTGCTCGCCTTCCTCACCAACGAGGACGGCATCTCCAAGCTGCACTTCCTCGACGCGGCGACGGGCAAGGCCCTGCCGGCGCCGCAGCTGCCGGCCGGCATCGCGCGGGACCTCGGCTTCCGCCCCGGCTCGCACGAGGTCGGCTTCTCGCTCGACTGGGCGCGCTCGTCGCGCGACCTCTACAGCTACGACGCGGACAGCCGGCGTCTCGAGCGCTGGACGGCGAGCGAGACCGGCGGCCTCAACGCCGAGGCCTTCGCGGTGCCGGAGCTGATCCATTACCCCACCTTCGACACGGCGCAGGGCGGCGCGCGGCGGATGATCCCGGCGTTCGTCTACCGTCCGGCCGGAGACCGCTTCAAGGGCCGGCGCCCGGTGTACATCGACATCCACGGCGGGCCGGAAGGACAGTCGCGGCCGGGCTTCCGCGGCAGCAACAACTATCTGCTCGACGAGTTGGGAGTGGCGCTCATCTATCCCAACGTGCGCGGCTCCGCCGGCTACGGCAAGAGCTACCTGAAGCTGGACAACGGCCGGCTGCGCGAGGATTCGGTGAAGGACATCGGCGCGCTGCTCGACTGGATCGCCACGCAGCCGGACCTCGATTCCTCGCGCATCATGGTGGCCGGCGGCTCCTACGGCGGCTACATGTCGCTCGCCGTGATGACGCACTACAGCGACCGGCTGTGCTGCGGCTGGGACTCGGTGGGGATCAGCAACTTCGTCACCTTCCTCGAGCACACGCAGGAGTATCGCCGCGACCTGCGCCGCGTCGAGTACGGCGACGAGCGGGACCCGCAGATGCGCGCCTTCCTGGAGGAGATCGCGCCGGTGAAGCGCGCCGGCCGCATCACCAAGCCGCTCCTCGTCTCGGCGGGAGCCAACGATCCGCGGGTGCCGGTCACCGAGTCGGCCCAGATCGCCGCCGCCGTGAAGAGCAACGGCGTGCCGGTCTGGTACCTCGTCGGCAAGGACGAGGGCCACGGCTTCGCCAAGAAGAGCAACTCCGACTATCAGCGGGCGGTGCTCTTCGAGTTCGTGCGGCGGTATCTGCTGGGGGAGGGGGCGCAGGCGGCGGGGAAGTGAAGGCCTACCCCGTATTCACCGCCACCCGGTTCCGGCCGCTGCGCTTGGAGAGCAGCAGGGCGTCGTCGGCGGCCTGGTAGAGGTCCTGGGGCACCGCCATGTCGCGGGCCAGCTCG
>DATBGJ010000573.1:0-2431 GCA_036558045.1 Thermoanaerobaculia bacterium | reverse complement strand
ATATTAAATTGCGGCATCGCGCGATTGTTAACTTTAGATCCCTTCACCCCGAGAGGAACAGCCCCTCGATCGTCCCCTGGATGTGCAGCGCCGCTTCGTAAGGATCGGCGGCGTCGCGGATGGGCCGGCCGACGACGATGTAGTCGGCGCCGTGGCGCAGGGCTTCCTCGACGGTGACCACGCGCTTCTGGTCGTCCGCCGGACGGTCGCCGGCGGGGCGGATGCCGGGCGTGACGATCAGCATCTCCGGGCCGAGCTGATCGCGCAGGCTCCGTGCCTCCATCCCGGACGCGATGACGCCGTCGCAGCCGATCTCCTGGGCGCGGCGAGCGCGGGAGAGGACGAGCTCGGTCATCTCGCCGCCGAAGCCGAGCTCGCGCAGGCCTTCGCGGTCGAGGCTGGTGAGGACGGTGACGGCGAGGATCTTGATCTCTCCCTTCTCGCGGCAGGCGGCCTCCAGGATGTCGCCGTCGCCGTGCACGGTGAGGAACGTGACCGGCCGTTCGCGCAACCGGCGGACGGCGCGCGCCACGGTCTGGGGAATGTCGTAGAGCTTGAGATCGAGGAAGACCTTCTTCTCCTGCTCGACCAGCCAGTCGACCAGCGCGAATCCGTCGCCGGAGAGGAACAGCTCCAGCCCCACCTTGTAGAACTGCACCGCCTCGCGCAGCGTATCGACCAGACGCTTCGCCTCTACGGCGCCCGGCACGTCGAGAGCGAAGATCAGCCGCTCCTCCGGCGGAATCGTCTTCGCCGAGAGATAGATGGGATCGCCCGCCTCCGGCTCCTTGGGATCGTCGAAAAGAGTCATAGGCTGCCTCCTCCCGACGGGTCAAACTAACACAGGCGGCATGCGCTTCGAAGCCCTCACCTCCCCAACCCTCCTCTCCTAGAGGGAGAGGAGGGAGAAAGACTGAAAAGCGACGCCTTCTCGATCGTTTCTTCGCTTTGTTCCCCTCTCTCCCTCTGGGAGAGAGGGGCTAGGGGAGTGAGGGCTTCGGAGGGCACGACAGTTCGGCTAACATACCCCCTGCACATGCTCGAACGCCTCTTCCACATCCGCGCGGCCGGCTCGACGCCGGGGCGGGAGGTCCTCGGCGGGGTGACGACGTTCCTCACCATGGCCTACATCCTGGCCGTCAATCCGATGTTTCTGACGGCGGCCAAGATGCCGGCCGAGGGCGCCATCATCGCCACGGCGCTCTCCGCCGCTTTCGCCACGCTGCTCATGGCGTTCCTCGCCAACTACCCGATCGCGCTGGCGCCGGGGATGGGGATGAACGCATTTTTCGCCTACGGCATCTGCATCGGCGCGGGCGTCCCATGGCAGACGGCGCTCGGCATGGTGTTCTGGGCCGGGATCGTCTTCGTGCTGCTGACGGTGACCGGCGCGCGGCGGGTGCTCGTGCAGGCGGTGCCGGAGAGCATCAAGCTCGCCGGCGCCGTGGGGATCGGCCTCTTCATCGCCTTCATCGGCCTGCAGCACGGCGGCATCGTGCGCGCCGATCCGGCCACCCAGGTGGCCCTGGCGAATCTCCACTCGCCCGCCGCCCTGCTGACGCTCTTCGGCCTCGCCGTGTCGCTGGTGCTGATGGCGCTCGGCGTGCGCACGGCGATCTTCTGGGGCCTCGCCGCGACGCTCATCGCCGGCCTGCTCACCGGCGAGGTGCAGGCGCCGGCGGAGATCCTCCGAGTGCCGAGCCTCGCGCTCCCCGGCCTGCAGATCGATCTCCTCGGCGCGCTGCGCCTCCAGTACCTGCCGCTCATCCTCGTGCTCCTCTTCTTCGCCCTCTTCGACACCCTGGGGACGCTGATGGGCCTGGCGCACGAGGCCGGCCTGCTGGTGAAGGGCGAGCTGCCGCGCATCGAGCGCGCGCTCACCGCCGACGCGGCCGGCATGGTGGGCGGCGCGCTCATCGGCACCTCGCCGGTGACCTCCTACATCGAGAGCGGCTCCGGCATCGGCGTCGGCGCGCGCACGGGGCTCGCCAACGTCGTCACCGCCGCGCTGCTCCTCCTCTCGCTCTTCCTCACGCCGCTCGTCGGCATGATCAGCCGGCCGGACGCCGGGGGCTTCACCCCGGTCACGGCGCCGGCGCTGATCCTCGTCGGCATCCTCATGGTGCGCGCCGTGCGCGAGATCGACTGGTCGGACGTCACCGAGGCGGCCCCCGCCTTCTTCACCGCCCTGCTGATGCCGCTGACCTTCAACATCTCGCACGGCCTGGCAGCGGGGATCGTGGTCTACGCCCTCGTCAAGCTCGCCGCCCGCCGCTGGCGCGAGGTGCACTGGCTGATGTGGGCGCTCGCGGTGCTCTTCGTGCTGCGGTACGCCTTCCTGCCGGTGTAGGCCCGGCGCTTCCGCACCGGGCTACAGAGACGTCGCTTCTCCGAAGCGAATCGCCCTCTGGGCGACGTTTCCCTAGCCCGG
>DATBGJ010000572.1:0-7721 GCA_036558045.1 Thermoanaerobaculia bacterium | reverse complement strand
CTTCTTTTTTATCCCCTCCTCTCCCTTTGGGAGAGGAGGGGTAGGGGAGGTGAGGGCCTCGGAGGGCATGCCGCCGAAAGAATTCACAGGGCCCTCTGAGGCGTCCTACGTGATCTTCGTCAGCACCGAGTACAACGGCAGGTACATGGCGGTCACGATCGTGCCGATGATGACGCCCAGGATGGCGATCATGATCGGCTCGATCAGCTTCATCAATCCGGCCACCGCCGTGTCCACCTCTTCTTCGTAGAAGTCGGCGATCTTCGAGAGCATCTGGTCGAGGGCGCCGGTCTGCTCGCCGACGTTGATCATCTGCACCACCATCACCGGGAACACCTTGGTCTGGGCGAGCGGCTCGCTGATGCTCTTGCCTTCCTCGACGCTCTTGCGCACCGCCAGGATGGCGTCCTCGATGATGGCGTTGCCTGCCGTCTTGGCGGTGATCTCCAGGCCGTCGAGGATCGGCACGCCGGAGGAGGTCAGCGTGCTCAGCGTGCGGCAGAAACGGGCGACGGCGATCTTGCGCAGCAGCATGCCGATGACGGGGATCTTGAGCAGCGCGCCGTCGAGCACCCGGCGGCCGTGCGGCGTCTTGTGCCAGCGGTTCAGCGCCACGACGCCGAAGACGAGGACCGCGATGATGAACGGGAAGTAGCTGCCGATGAAGTTGCTGGCGCCGATCACCATGCGGGTGAGGAACGGCATCTCGCCGCCGAGGCCGGCGAAGAGCTGGGCGAAGACGGGGATGACCCATTTGAGGATCACGAACACCACCATGGCGGCGATGACGATGACCGAGGTCGGGTAGATGAGCGCCGACTTGACCTGGTTGTTCAAGCGCACGATCTTCTCGATGTAGACCGAGAGGCGCTGCAGGATGATGTCCAGGATACCGCCCGCCTCGCCCGCCGCCACCATGTTGGTGTAGAGGTTGTCGAAGACCTTGGGGTGCTTGCGCATGGCGTCGGCCAGCGACGAGCCGGCCTCGACGTCGCTGCGCGTCTGGTTGATGACGGCCTGGAAGGTGCGGTGCTCCTCCTGCTCGCCGAGGATCTCCAGGCACTGCACCAGCGGCAGGCCGGCGTCGAGCATGACGGAGAACTGGCGGGTGAAGACGGCGATGCGCTTGGCGCCGACGCCGCGCGGGATGCGCGGCATCAGCTTGATCTCGCGCCCCCGCTCGCGGATGCTGGTGATCTGGATCTGCTGGCGCCGCAGCACCGCCACCGCGGCGTCGCGCGAGTCGGCCAGCAACTGGCCCTCCTGAACCTGACCGCTGCGGTTGCGACCTTTCCACACGAAGCTGGGCATGCTCGGACTCCTTGGTTACGACGTCAGCGCAGGATTCATGGTGGTGGGACCGCGGTTGATCATCTCCTGCAGCTCGTCGGGGAACGACGAGCGGGAGAGCGCCGTCTCCAGCGTGATCATGCGCTTGAAATACAGGGCGGCCAACGACTGATTGAACGTCTGCATGCCGTGCTTGGCCTGCCCGGCCTGCATCATGCCGTAGATCTGGTGCACCTTGTCCTCGCGGATCAGGTTGCGGATGGCGGGGCTGGGCACCAGGATCTCCATCGCCAGGGCGCGGCCCTTGCCGCCGGCCTTGGGCAGCAGCGCCTGGCAGAAGATGCCCTCCAGCACCAGCGAGAGCTGCGCCCGCACCTGGCCCTGCTGGTGCGACGGGAAGACGTCGATGACGCGGTTCATCGTCTGCGCCGCCGAGTTCGTGTGCAGGGTGGCGAAGGTCAGGTGGCCGGTCTCGGCGATGCGCAACGCCGCCTCCATCGTCTCCAGGTCGCGCATCTCGCCGATCAGCACGATGTCCGGGTCCTGCCGCAGCACGGAGCGCAGCGCCGCCGTGAAGCCGTGGGTGTCGGCGTTGATCTCGCGCTGGTTGACGATGCACTTCTTGTGGCTGTGCAGGTATTCGACCGGGTCTTCGATGGTGACGATGTGATCGCTGCGCTCGCGGTTGATCTTGTCGATCATCGCCGCGAGAGTCGTCGATTTGCCCGAGCCCGTCGGCCCGGTCACCAGGATCAGCCCGCGCGGCTTCTCGCACATGCGCTCGATGACCGGCGGCAGGCCCAGCTCGCGGAAGCCGCGGATCTCGTAGGGGATCTGGCGGAAGGCGGCGGCGATGGCGCCGCGCTGGTGGAAGATGTTGGCGCGGAAGCGGGCCAGCCCCTTGATGCCGAACGACAGGTCGATCTCCAGGTTCTCCTCCAGCCGGTGTTTCTGGTTGTCGGTGAGGATGGAGTAGGCGAGCTGCTTCGTCTCCGTCGGCGTCAGCGGCGGCAGGTTGAGGGCCTTCAGGTGGCCGTCCACCCGCACCTGCGGCGGCGAGTTGGTGGTGATGTGGAGGTCCGAGCCCCCCTGCTCCACCATGGACTTCAACAACTGGTTCAGTGTCGGCGGCATAACCACAGACTCCAACAAGCGAATTTCCGGGGCAAGACGGGGGGAGTCTACACCATTCAGGAAATAGAAGGAAGGGTATAAGGTGGGAAGCCCTGGTATGGTAGGGGCGATGAGCGAGCCCCTGGCCCCTCACGAGGAAGAGGTCCTCGGCAAAGCCTATGACGCCCGTCTGATGCGGCGGCTGCTGGGATACGTGCGGCCGTACCGCCGCATGGCGTTCGGGGCGCTGGGCCTCATCCTCGTCTCCTCGCTCCTGCAGCTCGCCGGGCCGCTGCTGACGGCGGTGGCGATCGACCTGTTCATCCGCCCGCCGGGGCCGCGCTCCCAGCTCGCCACGCCGAGCCAATGGGTCCTGGGCCTGCTGCTCGCCCGCGGCATCGATCCCGACCAGGTGGCGGCGCAGGGGGTGGCGGTGACCGCCGTCATCTACGTGGCGGTGCTCGGGTTCGTCTTCGCCGCCCTCTACGCGCAAGGCTACGTGCTGCAGGTGATGGGGCAGTACATCATGTACGACCTGCGCCGGCAGATCTTCGGCCATCTGCAGCGCCTCTCCCTCGCCTTCTACGATCACAACCCGCTCGGGCGTCTGGTCACCCGCGTCACCACCGACGTGGACGCCCTGAACGAGCTGTTCACCGCCGGCATCGTGTCGATCTTCGGCGATCTGATGCTGCTCGCCGGCATCGTCGCCGTGCTCTTCTGGCTCGACTGGCGGCTGGCCCTGGTGGCGTTCTCGATCGTGCCGCTGCTCCTCCTGCTCACCTCCTGGTTCAAGGCCCGGGTGCGCCAGAGCTTCCGCGAGGTGCGGGTGCGCATCGCCCGTATCAACGCCTTTCTCCAGGAACACATCGGCGGCATGGCGGTGGTGCAGCTCTTCAACCGCGAGGAACGCGCCTACCGGGAGTTCTCCGCCGTCAATGAGGCCCACCGCGACGCCAACGTGCGGTCGATCTTCTACTACGCCGTCTTCTTCCCGGGCGTCGAGCTGATCACCGCCATCGGCGTCGCGCTGCTCATCCTGGTGGGCGGCGACCGGGTGATCGCCGGCGTGATCTCGATCGGCGGCCTCATCGCCTTCCTGCAGTATGCCCAGCGCTTCTACCAGCCGCTCTCCGACCTCTCGGAAAAGTACAACATCCTGCAGGCGGCGATGGCCAGCTCCGAGCGGATCTTCCAGCTCCTCGATACGCCGGTGACCATCGCCTCGCCGCCGGGGGCGTACCGGCCCGACGTCGTGCGCGGCGAGATCGAGTTCGACGACGTCTGGTTCTCCTACAAAGAGGGCGAGCCGGTGCTGCGCGGGATCTCCTTCCGGGTGCGTCCGGGCGAGACGCTGGCCGTGGTCGGCCACACGGGCGCCGGCAAGAGCACCCTCGCCAACCTGCTGCTGCGCTTTTACGACGTCGAGAGGGGAGCCGTGCGGGTGGATGGCGTGGACGTGCGCCAGTGGGACCTCGCGCGGCTGCGCCGCAGCGTCGCCATGGTGCTGCAGGACGTCTTCCTCTTCGCCGGTTCGGTGGCCGCCAACATCCGGCTGGGAGAGGAGTCGATCGACGACGAGAAGGTGCGCTGGGCGGCGCGCGAGGTCCACGCCCTGCCCTTCGTCGAGCGCCTGCCCGCCGGCTTCGACACCGCGGTCAAGGAGCGGGGAGCGGGCCTCTCCGTGGGCCAGAAGCAGCTCATCGCCTTCGCCCGCGCCCTCGCTTTCGAGCCCAGCATCCTGATCCTCGACGAGGCCACCTCTTCCATCGACACCGAGACCGAGCAGCTCATCCAGATGGCTCTCGACCGCCTGCTCGCCGGGCGTACCAGCGTCGTCATCGCCCATCGCCTCTCGACCATCCAGAAGGCGGACCACATCCTGGTCATGCACAAGGGCGAGATCCGCGAGTACGGCACCCACCAGGAGCTGCTCGCCCTGCGCGGGATCTACTACCGGCTGTACCTGTTGCAGTACAAGGAGCAGGAGCTGGAGCCCTCACTCCCCCAACCCCCTCTCTCCCGCCCCCTCGCTGCCCCCCTCACCGGGAGAGAGGGGGCTTAGAACAGCGTCGAGACCGCCCTCTCGGATAAACTGCCGGTATGACCGAGGAGACCGCAACGCTCGTCGCCAGCCTGCGCGAGGCGCTGCGGGGGCGTCAAGACGTTCACCTCGCCATCCTCTTCGGTTCGCGGGCTCGGGGCCGCGCCCGGCCGGACTCGGACGTGGATCTGGCCGTGCAGGGAGAAAACCTCGACGTTCTTGCCCTTGCGCGCGACTTGAGCCTTGCCACCCGGCATGAAGTGGATGTCGTGAACCTCGCGCGCGACGTGGGCTACCCCCTCCTCAACGCCATAGCCCGCGACGCCATCTTCGTGCACCAGGGCCGGCGGGGAGCCGGCGGACGCTGGCTCTCCCATACCATCGCCCGGCTCGAGACCGACCGCCCCTGGTACGAGCGCATGCGCGACGCCTACTTGAAGAAGCTAGCCCGTGGTTGACACGAACCTCGTCACGGCCAAGCTCCGCGAGCTTGCCGAAAAGATCGCGCGGGTGAGGAGCCATAGCCCTCCCGAAGCTTCCGACCTCGCCGCCGATCCAGATGCTCTCGACATCGTCTCCTTCAACCTGATGCTCGCGGTCCAAGCCTGCCTGGACGTGGCGAGCCATCTCATCTCGGATGAAGGCTGGGCTCCGGCTGATACCCACGCGGAGGCATTCCGACGCCTCTTCGAGCAGGGAGTGCTGACGCAGAAGACCGCGGAGATCCTCGGCAGTGCCACGGGTCTGCGAAATATCGTTGCCCACGGATACGCCGACGTCGATCCGAATCTGATCCATGAAGCGGCCGTCCACGGTCTTGCCGATCTGGAGCGGTTCGCACGTGAAGTCGGTGCTTGGATGGAGGGGCGGGGCAGAGCACCCTCCGCGTAACCATCTGATATCGCGGCGGCGTCTCCCTCGGGGAAAACGCCGTACTGGAAGCGGTTATCCTCACTCGCGACGAGCTCCGAAAGGAGAGAAATATGCACCGACTGTCTGTCGCTGTCGCCATCCTGCTGCTCGCTGCAGCCCGCCTCTCCGGAGCGGAAAACCAGACTCCGGCCGAGCAGGTCCCGCTGACGTTCGAAGTCTTCAACCTGCAGCCGGCGTCCCACTTCACGATCACGCTCGGGCACGGACGATTCGCGGGTGGGGCTCAGCTATCGAAGGCGACCCCTCCGGGGGTTCTCCAAGCGCTCAAATTCGACGGCAATACGCTGACGTTCGAGCCGGGGCCGAACACGCTCCCCTCCGGCTTCTCCAAGATCGGATTCGTTGCGCCGGCGGTGTTCTCCGGTCCCGGCGACGGCACCTTCGACGCCCAGGCGCCGCTGCTGGCGCTGATCAACGCAGGGCATGGAGCGGTCGCCGCACAAGCCGGCACGTTCCATCTGGCCCTCAATGCGCTGCCGCCGTCGTGCACGCTGGGATGCCTGGAGCCCGGGATGCGCTGCGACAAGCAGCCTGGCGCCAATTGCTACCTCTACGACAGCACCTTCATGTGCTGCACGGTGTGCCCGACCGGCTGTTGATGGCGCCGCGCCGCCTGCTCACTATTTCATTCTAGGGGTTCTCGCCCTTAGAACACCGCGGCGGCGAGGGGAGCGAGGAGGAGGGCGGCGGCCAGCGAGATCGGCAGGCCGATCAGGAAGCCGCGGAAGTGAAACCAGTAGCTGCGATAGCCGGCCAAGCCCTCGGTGCCGGGCAGGACGACGAAGCGCGGCTGGAAGCGGACCATGATCAGCCAGTCCATCACCAGCCAGTCGAGTACGTTGAAGAGGGAGAACATGGTCGCGAGATGGACGAAGGCGGGCAGGAAGCCGATGTCGCCGCCCGTAATGTCGGGCAGCCGAAGGAACGAGCCGGCCACGAGGGCGAGGAGGACGATCAGGAAAAGGATGCCGGCCGGCAGGCGCTGGCGCCGGGTCCGCTCGCTCATCGGTCCGTGCTTGGCCCGGATGTCCGAAGGATAGTCCTGGAGCATGATCTCCGGATTGAAGCGGAGAAGCGCCAGGACGCCGGCGAAAAGCACCGCGGAGAGGATGAGTCCCCACAGCAAGGCATGTTGGATGATGGGCCAGATGGGCATGGCGGCGGGGGTTCTTCAGCCTGGCAAGATCCCCAGCGGCGGGACTCTAGCAGGTCCCTCTTACCGCGGACCAACATGCCTTCAGCGAAGGCACTTGGGTGCGTCGCATAAGATGCCGCTATGCAACCAACGACGCTCTTCCTCCTCTTGGGCCTGCTCGCCTGTCCTCTCGTGCTCGCCGCCCAGGCGCCGGCCGAGTTCGATGCGGCGGCCGCGGCGCGGTTCGCGAAGCTGGCGCTCGACTGCGTGCACAAGGAGGAGTGGTCCGCCGCGCTGGCTCCGCTCGAGCGCGCCGCGGCGGCGCGGCTCTCGGACTGGCTGCCGAAGCTCTCGCGGCCGATCCGCATCGGCGAGCACGACCAGACGGCGTTCGCCTTCGGCCTGGTGCTCGACTGGGCGCGGACGGCCGGAGACCGGGCGATGGAGGATCTGCTGCGCTCGCGCATCGAGGCGTACTACCTCGCGGACCGCGCCTGCCCGCTCGACTACGAGCCCTCCGGGCAGGACTTCCTCTCTCCCTGCCTCGCCGAGGCCGACCTGCTGCGCCGGGTGCTCGCGCCGCCGCGCTACGCGGAGTGGCTCGCGGCGTTCCTGCCGCAGCTCCCGCGGGACGGCGGCGCCGGCTGGCTCGAGCCGGCGGTGGTGACCGATCCGGGAGACCCCAAGCTCGCCCACCTCGACGGCCTGAACCTCAGCCGCGCCTGGATGCTCGAGGGTATCGCCTCCGGCCTGCCGGCGGCGGACCCGCGGCTCCCGGCGGTGCGGGCCGCCGCGGCGCGCCACCGCGAGGCGGGGCTGCGGTCGATGACCGGCGAGCACTACGAGGGCGGCCACTGGCTGGGAAGCTTCGCGGTGTACCTGACGACCGGCCGCGGGCTCTCCGGAAAGCCCGCCGGCTGAGATTGCGCTCCGCGACGCTGGAGGTGCCGGAGCGTCGAGACGTCGGCCGCGGCGGAGGGGATCGCTATGACGAAGCGCGGGACCGTTACGGCAAGACATCCTACCTCTACGACGAGCTGTCATAGCGTTACCGCGGCCGCGATAGGAGTACGATGAGCCGGCGTACCACTACGACAAGCCGCGGGATCGCTATGACGGAGCGCGGGATCGTTACGGCAAGTCATCCTACCTCTACGATGAGCTGTCATAGCGTTCCCGCGGCCGCGATAGGAGTACGATGAGCCG
>DATBGJ010000571.1:0-4171 GCA_036558045.1 Thermoanaerobaculia bacterium | reverse complement strand
AAGTTCCACGGCATGATCGCCAGCACCGGTCCCAGGGGGTCGTAGCGGACGAGGCTCTTGGCGGCGTCGGTGGCCACCGTCTCGGCGGCCAGGAAGCCCGCGGCGTGCTCGGCGTAGAAATCGCAGACCCAGGCGCACTTGTCGATCTCCGACTCCGAAGCCGTGATCGGTTTGCCCATCTCCTCGGTCATCAGGCGGGCGAAATCCCCGGCGCGGTCGCGCAGCAGGTCGGCGACGCTCGTCAGGTGGCGGGCCCGCTCGGCGAAGTCGAAGCGGCTCCAGGACTCGAAGGCCTGCGTCGCCCGCTCCAGCCGTGCGGCGACCGCGCTCTCGTCGTGCTCGGGAAACTCTCGGATCAGCTCTCCGGTGGCGGGATTGACGGCTTTCATCATGGCTACATCCAGGTGGGGAAATGGCGGAGAGGGAGGGATTCGAACCCTCGGTCCGGGTTTACCCCGGACAACTGCTTAGCAGGCAGCCCTGTTCGGCCACTCCAGCACCTCTCCGCAGGGGTCCGACAGGAACGCACATTGTAGAGGCGCCCCGGGCTGCGAGTCAAAGAACAGCGGAGGCGGCGCTTTCATTTCGCGGGATAAACTACCTATGCCCGCACGGGCGCCTACCGCGGAGGGAGCGCACACATGCCCGAGACAGCCGTGACGCAGGACGTGGACCAGCTCGCGATCAACACCATCCGGTTCCTGGCGGTCGACATGGTCGAGAAGGCGCAGTCCGGGCACCCCGGCGCGCCGATGGGGCAGGCGCCGCTCGCTTACCTCTTGTGGACGCGCCACCTGCGTTACAACCCGGACAATCCCGACTGGCCCAACCGCGACCGCTTCGTCCTCTCCTGCGGCCACGCCTCGGCGCTCCTCTACTCGCTGCTGCACCTCGCCGGCTACGGCCTGCCGATGGAGGAGCTCCAGCGCTTCCGCCAGCTCGGCTCGAAGACGCCGGGCCATCCCGAGCACGAGCTGACGCGCGGCGTCGAGACCACCACCGGCCCGCTCGGCCAGGGGCTCGGCAACTCCGTGGGCATGGCGATCGCCCAACGCATGGCCGCCGAGCGCTTCAACCGCGAGGGTTTTCCCATCATCGACCACGACGTCTGGGTCTTCGCCAGCGACGGCGACATGATGGAAGGCGTCTCGCACGAGTCCTGCTCGCTCGCCGGCCACCTCAAGCTCGGCCGCCTCAACGTCTTCTACGACGCCAACGAGGTGTCGATCGACGGCCCCACCTCGCTCGCCTTCAGCGAGGACGTGGGCAAGCGCTTCGAAGCCTACGGCTGGCACGTGCTGCGCGTCGCGGACGGCAACGATCTCGACGCGCTGGAGAAGGCGATCGCGGACGCCAAGGCCGAGACGGGACGGCCGACGCTCGTGGTCGTCCACACCATCATCGGCTACGGCAGCCCCGGCAAGCAGGGAACGTCGAAGGCGCACGGCGAGCCCCTCGGCAAGGACGAAGTCGCCGCGGCCAAGCGGACGCTGGGCTGGCCGGAGGAGCCCACCTTCTACGTGCCGGAAGAGGCCCGCCAGCCGTTCGAGGAGGCGCGCCAGCGCGGCCGGCAGCTCGAGAAGGACTGGAACGACCTGCTGCGGCGCTACCGCGAGAAATATCCGGAGATCGCCGCCGAGCTGGACCTACGCGTCTCCGGCAAGCTGCCCGAGGGCTGGCAGGACGCCATCCCGGCCTTCGCGCCCGGCGACAAGCCCATCGCCACGCGCGCCGCGTCAGGAAAAGTGCTCAACGGCATCGCCCCCAAGCTGCCCGAGCTCGTCGGCGGCTCGGCGGACCTGACGCCGTCGAACAACACGAAGGTCGAGGGGTGGAGCGACTTCTCGGCCGCCAACGCCGAGGGTCTCTACCTGCGTTTCGGCGTGCGTGAGCACGGCATGGGCTCGATCATGAACGGCATCGCGCTGTCGAAGCTCTGGATCCCCTACGGCGGCACCTTCCTCATCTTCTCGGACTACATGCGCCCGCCGGTGCGCCTCGCCGCGCTGATGAAGCTGCAAGTGATCTACGTCTACACCCACGATTCGATCTTCCTTGGCGAGGACGGCCCCACGCACCAGCCCATCGGCCAGCTCGCCTCGCTGCGCGCCATCCCCAACCTGACGGTGATCCGTCCGGCCGACGCCAACGAGACCGCCGAAGCCTGGCGCGTCGCCATCCAGCACCGCCACGGACCCGTAGCGCTCGCCTTGACGCGTCAGGCTCTCCCGATCCTGGAGGAGACCGCAAAGAAAGCGCGCGAGGGCCTCCCCCGGGGCGCCTACGTCCTCTACGATCCCGCGGACGGCGATCCTGAGATCATCCTGATCGCGACGGGTTCCGAGGTCTCTCTTGCCTTGGATTCCGCCAAGCAGCTAGCGGAGAAGGGAATCCGAGCGCGCGTCGTCAGCATGCCCTCCTGGGAGCTGTTTGACGGGCAGCCGAAGGAGTATCAGGAATCCGTCCTGCCGCCCACGATCCGCAAACGTCTCGCTATCGAAGCCGCCGCTCCCTTCGGCTGGCACAAGTACGTCGGTCTAGAAGGCCAGATTCACGGTATGGAGCGCTTCGGAGCCTCGGCCCCTTACAAGGATCTGGCGAAGGCGTTCGGGTTTACGCTGGAAGCGGTGGTGGAGCGGGTGGTGGGGATATTGAAGAGATAAAAAGGTTTTCATGCAGGATGGCGGAGGGGGTGGGATTCGAACCCACGGGCCGCGTGAACGACCGGCGGTTTTCAAGACCGCTGCTTTAGACCACTCAGCCACCCCTCCGGCAGGATCTTCAACAGCTTACTGCGCCGCCGTAATCCGCTCCAGCCCGCCGGCGAACGGCCGCAGGGCGTCAGGGATCAAGACGGAGCCGTCCTCCTGCTGGTAATTCTCCAGCACCGCGATCAGCGTGCGGCCCACCGCCAGGCCCGAGCCGTTCAGCGTGTGGAGCAGGCGCGGCTTGCCGCCTCCCTGGGGACGGTAACGCAGGTTTGCGCGCCGGGCCTGGAAGTCCTCGCAGTTGCTGCAGGAGGAGATCTCGCGATAGGCCTGCTGACCGGGCAGCCAGACCTCGACGTCATAGGTCTTGGCGGCGCCGAAGCCCATGTCTCCCGTGGAGAGGGTCACCACGCGATAGGGCAGCTCGAGGAGCTGCAGCACGCGCTCGGCGTGGCCGGTCAGCTCTTCCAGGGCGTCGTAGCTCTTCTCCGGCGCCGTGAGCTGCACCAGCTCGACCTTGTTGAACTGGTGTTGGCGGATCAAGCCGCGCACGTCCTTGCCATAAGAGCCGGCCTCGCTGCGGAAGCAGGGCGTGTACGCCGTGTAGCGGACGGGCAGGCGCGCCTCGTCCAGGATCTCGTCGCGATGCAGGTTGGTCACCGGCACCTCGGCGGTGGGGATCAGGTAGTAAGGAAATCCCTCGAGCTTGAAGAGGTCCTGCTCGAATTTGGGAAGCTGCCCGGTGCCGATGAGCGTCTCGCGGTTGACGATGACCGGCGGCAGGACCTCGGTGTAGCCGTGGGAGCGGGTGTGGAGGTCCAGCATGAAGTTGATGAGGGCCCGCTCGAGCAGGGCGCCGGCGCCGAAGTAGACGGTGAAGCGGGCGCCGGCGAGCTTGGCTCCCCGCTCGAAGTCGAGGATGCCGAGCGCCGGTCCGAGGTCCCAATGGGCCTTGGGCTCGAACTCGAATTGACGTGGCGTGCCTACCGTTCGCTCCACCCGGTTCGCCGCCTCGTCCCTGCCGACAGGAACGCTCTCGTGCGGCAGGTTGGGCAGGCTGTGCTCGATGGCCAGCAGCTCGGGCTCGATCGCCTGCAGGCGCGCCTCCAACTCCTCGATGCGCGCCTTGAGCCGGCTCACCGCCGCGATCTCTTCGGCGGCGTCGCCTCCCCGCTGTTTGACCTGACCGATGGCACGGCTCGCCTCGTTGCGCCGGCGCTTGAGGTCCTCCACCTCGACCAGGGCCGCGCGCCGTTCGGCGTCGAGCCGCAGCCAGGCGTCGAGCGGCGCCGGGTCCGCATTGCGCCGGAGCAGGCCCTGGCGCACCTTCTCGGGATCGTCACGGAGGAGGTCGCGGGCGAGCATGGCGGGGAAGTGTATATCGAAGCACAACGCCAGCCCCTGTTCCTCCGTAGGAAAAGGCAGCGAGTCAGCGATAACATCCGGCAGCCGTTCCCGGCGGG
>DATBGJ010000570.1:0-5516 GCA_036558045.1 Thermoanaerobaculia bacterium | reverse complement strand
TCGGGAATCCAATAAAGAGTGGAGAGGGCGCCGAGGCTCACGGCTAGCAGAAAAAGGAAGAAAACACCCATGGCGGCGCGCATCTT
This sequence comes from Thermoanaerobaculia bacterium, assembly GCA_036558045.1. Classification (GTDB taxonomy): domain Bacteria; phylum Acidobacteriota; class Thermoanaerobaculia; order Multivoradales; family UBA5704; genus DATARR01. The sequence continues at coordinate 5,430 of DATBGJ010000570.1, read as the reverse complement.
ACCGGAGCCGATACCTGCCAGTGAGGGAAAGGCGTGTCCGGGCTCGTTTTCGGGTTCGCAGGTGAGCGCACGCGAGCCCTGGCGGCCGGTCCGTAAACTGGACAGGGCGGCGACAGGGTGTTAGCCTAACCAACCGACGGCAGACATCGCTTTTATGGCAACTCTCGACCATCCTGAACTGCGGGAATCTCTAAACCTCCTGTTGAAGAACGCGCGGCCGCGGCTGGAGCGCGTGCTGCGGAATTTCGAGATCCCTCCGGAAGACGCCGAGGACATCCTCCAGGATGCCCAGCTCACGCTGCTCTACAAGTGGGACAAGATCCGCAGCCCGGAAAGCTGGCTCGTCGGCACGATGAAGAAAAAGTGCATCATGTACTGGCGCAAGCGGCGTGGCAGCCTCTGCGAAGCCGTCGATACCGCCATCCTGGATCTGCTGGCGGTGCCGCAGGCGCCGGACCAGGAGAGAGCCGAGCTGACCTCCGATCTCAACCGCGTGCTCGCGCGGCTTTCCTCCCGCTGCCGGTCGCTCCTCAAGCTGCGATACGGTCTCGGCTACGGCCCGACCGAAGTGGCGGAGCAGATGGGATACAGGACCTCCAGCATCCGCAAGGTCACCAACCGCTGTCTCGCGGCCCTCACGCGGCAGTTGCTGGCCGTCGGCTTCGACCGAGTGCCCGAGGGTGATCCCCAGGATGGATAGGCATCCCGACCTCTCTCTTCTCGCGAGCTTCGGGCGTGGACGCCTCTCCCGGCTGCAGAGCCGGCAGATCGTCCGCCATCTGCTGGCGCGCTGCGGGAGCTGCTGCCGGACGCTCGCCGCGCGGGCCCTGCCGCCGCTGCGCCCGGGGGAGAACCGCGGCGCGACGCCCGGCGACTACGGGGCGGCGTTCGCCAAGGTCTGGCGGCAGACCGCGCTGCGGCAGGCGGCGCTGGCCGCAGAGCGGGCCGCGGCGCCGGAGCTGCTGCGCGAGCTCCTGGCCCAGCCTGCCGACCGCCGTGAGCTCCTGGCGGCCACCTCCCCCCGCTGCCATACGTGGGCATTCTGCGAGCTGCTCCTCGATGCCGCCGGGGAGCCGGATCTCCAGGATCCGCCGCAGGCCCTGGCGCTGGCGCGGCTCGGCGTGGACGTCGCCGGGCGTCTGGCGCCGGCGGTCTACGGCGAGGAGCGGGTGAACGATCTGCAGGCGCGGGCCTGGGCGGTGCTGGCGAACGTGCGGCGCATCCTTGGCGATTTCCAGCGGGCCGAAGAGGGCTTCGCCAACGCCGAGCGCCGGCTCAAGAAGGGTACCGGAGATCCGCTGGAGAAGGCGCAAATCCTCCTCCTCAAGTCCTCGTTGCGCGGCAATCAGCAGCGCTTCCGTGAGGCCTTCCGGCTGCTCGACCGGGCGCTCGCCATCGGTTGTAAGCTCGCCGACGAGCAGCTCTGCGGCAAGGCCCTGCTCATGAAAGGCTTCCTCCGCCGCGAGGCGATCGCCGCCCTGCTCGTCTTCCACCAGGCGGCGCAGATGGAAAGCGTGACGCTGAATCTCATCCACGACGTCTCCCGCGCCGCCCGCGGATTGCGCCGCCGGGAGTCTCGCTAAGGCTAGACCGTCCACGCCGGCACCGGGTTGACCGGCGCGTCCCGGAAACGCCCCGGCGCCGGGGTAAGAGGCGCGGCAACACGGCTGTAGCGAAGTCCGTCCTGAGACGAATGGGCTGGAAAGGCCCGCCATGTCCCCGAGAGCACCCCAGCGGGAACCTCTATTTAAGAGCACTCATCGCCTCTGGTGAGATCCAGCAGGCGCTTTGCCAAGGAGAACGGTTATGTCGAACCCCAAGCTTCGCCGCGTTTTCGCCCTGACCGCCCTGATTGCCGCACTCTCGATGCTGCCGGCCCAGGCCGCTGGTTTCTCTCCCCGGGAGCCGCGGCGAGCCAGCCTCGTGGAGCGGTTCGAGAGCTGGGGGGCTTCCGCCTGGAGCTTCCTGAGCGGCCTTTTGGAGAAGCGGAGCAGCGTGTGGGATCCCAACGGGGTGAGCGCGAGCGCCGAGGGCGGCCACTAGCTCTCCATAAGTCCGCGCTCGCAGGCTGGATCCGGACCCCCCGTCAACACACGGGTTTGGGAAGGGCTGGACATGTCTCCAGAAAGGTGCTAGTGTGTCATGAAATTTGAAGTGAAGCTCCTTGGCGAAGATGAGTGCACTGGACCAACTGCAAGTCGAGGCCTCTCTCGAGGGCTTTCTGAGGCAGGTTCGACCCCGCCTCAAGGCCCTCTTCGGCCATTTCAAGATCCCGCCGCAAGATACCGAAGACATCCTGCAGCAGGCCCTGCTGGCGCTCCTCTATCGGCCTGAGCGGGTTCGCGATCCGGAGGCCTGGCTGCTGGGGACCTTGCGCAACAAGTGCCTGCTGTATTGGCGAGAGAAGAAGCGGAAGCTCTACGAGTCCGTCGACACCTCGATCCTGGAGCGGATGGCGGAGCCCCTGGCGCCGGCGCAGGAGGGAGCCGACTTCCGCAAGGACCTGGAGAGCGCCCTCGAGTGCCTGCCCGAGCGCTGCCGCTCCCTGCTCTCGCTGCGCTTCGAGCTCGGTTACGAGCCCCCCGAGGTGGCGGAGCGGATGGGCTATAGCCCCGCGAGCATCAGCAAGGTCACCACGAGGTGCCTCGACGCGTTGACGCGCCATATGGTCTATCCCACGCCGCGCGGGAAAAAGGCAAGACATGGCTGAGATCCATCCGACCCCGGAAGCCCTTGAGCAGTTCGTCCTCGGCCGGCTTTCGAGCCCGGAGATGCGGGAGATCTCGCGTCACCTGCTGACCGGCTGTCCGCAATGCCAGGATGTGATGGCCTGCCTGTGGGATCCCGCCGACGAGGCGGAGGAGGCGTTCGCCTTGGAGGAGAACGAAACGCTGGACGAGGGCGTGGGCGAGGCTTACGACGAGGTCCTGGACCGCGTGTTCGCCAGGGTCGTGGCCGCCGAGGCGGCCATCGGCGTGCAGCGGTCCGTGGGCCACAAGCTCTTCGAGGAGCTGATGCAGCTCCCCGCGGCGCGCCGGCACCTGTTGCTGAGCAACAGCCAGCGCTTCCGCAACCGGATGCTGTGCGAGCGCCTGATCGAGGCGGGCCACGAGGCCGGCCTGAGCGAGCCGGCGCAGGCCATCGAGATCTCCAATCTCGCGACGGTAGTGGCGGACCGCCTGACGCCGGAGGATTGCGGCGGTGGCGAGGCCTTGAACGGCCTGCGGGCCCGGGCCTGGGCGCAACTGGGGAACTCGTACCGCGTCAACGCCCAGCTCGCCGGCGCCGAGCGCGCCCTCTGCGTGGCCCAGTCGCTGCTGGAAGAAGCCCCCGTCGCCCTGCCCGATCGGGCGCGTGTGTATTCCCTGCTGGCCTCCTTCCGCGTCGACCAGCGAAAGTTCGCCGAGGCTCTGCAACTGCTCGATCGCGCCGCGGTCATCTACAAGAAGCTGGGGCAATGGAGCCTGCTCGGGCGCACGCTCCTGCAGAAGGCGGTGGTCTGCGCCGAGGCCAACGACGTGGAGAGCCAGATGCGGCTGCTGCGGCAGGCGCTCGACCTCATCGATCCGCAGGCGGATCCCCGCGTCTTCCTCATCGCCCGGCACAACCTGATCGACGCGCTGAACATGAGCGGGCGCTCGCGCGAAGCCTTCGCCCTGCTCTTCCACACCCGGCCGCTCTACCTCAAGGCGGGCGATCGCATGAGCCTGCTGAGGCTGCGTTGGCTGGAGGGACAGGTGGCGCTCGGCCTGCAGCGCATCGAGCAGGCCGAGGTGGCTTTCCGCGAGGTGCGCGAGGGCTTCCGCGAGCTCGGCCAGGGCTTCGACGCCGCGCTGGCCTCCCTGGACCTCGCCAGCGTCTACGTCCAGCAGGGCCGCACCGCCGACCTGCGGCTCCTCGCCGAAGAGACTCTCGCCGTCTTCCAGGCCCATGACAGCGAGCAGGAGATGCTGGCGGCGCTCCTCGTCCTCCGCGACGCGGCCTGCATGGACCGGGCGGAGCTCCAGTTGGTGCAGGAGGTCTCCGGCTTCCTCAAGCGCGCGCGGACCAACCCGGAGCTGCGCTTCTCGCCCCCGACTACCGCTTCTTGACCCGCGGCGCCGCCCGCCGCCCGAGCACCACCCGGGGCTTCATCTCGACGTACGGCTCGACCCCGGGAACCGTGCAGCGCGGGAGATCTTCGCCGAGGGTGCTCTCGATCTCGCGGATCAGCGCCTTGTCCATCCAGGTCGCGATGGTGGAGACGATGCCGGTCGCCGTACCGCGGGCGGTACGGCCGGCGCGGTGGATGTAGTCCTCGACCGTCTCCGGCACGTCGAAGTTGACGATGTGGCGGACGCGCGGGATGTCGAGCCCACGGGCGGCGATGTCCGTGGCCACCAGGATGCGGTGCTCGCCCTCGCGGAAGCCTTGCAGGGCCTGCACCCGCTGGCTCTGCGACAGGTTGGAATGGATGCGCTCCACCGGATGGCCTTCGCGCTCGAGGAGGCCGGAGAGCCACTCGGCGTCCGTCTTGCGGCGGATGAAGACGAGCGTGCTGCCCAGCTCCTGATGGAGGAGGGCGAGCAGGCAGGCCTTCTTGTCCTCCGGCTCGACCAGATAGAGGCGGTGGCTGATGCCCTGGGCGGCCTTGCCCTCGGGCGTGATGTCGACCCGCACCGGGTCGGCCATGAACTGCTGGGCCAGCCGCTCGATGGGAGGCGGCATGGTGGCCGAGAACATCAGGGTCTGCCGCTTGGCTGGAAGCTGCTGCAGGATGCGGTGCACCTGCGGCATGAAACCCATGTCGAGCATGTGGTCCGCCTCGTCGAGCACCAGCACGTTGGTGTGGTCGATCCGCGCACTGCCCTGCTCGAGGTGATCGAGGAGCCGGCCCGGCGTCGCCACGATGACGTGCGGGCGGCGGCGCAGGCCCTGGAGCTGCGGGCCCATCTTCACGCCGCCGATCAGGCAGACGGTCTTGAGGCCGTAATCGCCGCCGAAGACGTCGAGGAACGCCTGCGTCTGCAGCGCGATCTCGCGGGTGGGGGAGAGGATGAGGGCGCGCGCCTTGGCGTCGTGGGCGAGGCGCTCGGCGATGGGCACGGTGAACGCCGCGGTCTTGCCGGAGCCGGTCTCGGCGAGCCCGATGAGGTCCCGGCCGGCGAGCGCGACGGGGATCACGGCGGCCTGGATCGGCGTCGGATGCTCGAAGCCGACCAGCCGGATGCAGCGCAGGATCGGTTGGCTGAGGCCCAGCGATTCGAAGCTTTTATCTGTAGTTTCAACAGGATGTTGCGGGATGGCCAACGTCTGCATGACTCTTGCTTATAGCCGATCCGCCGCGAGGCAATCAAGGGAAAGGGAAAAAAGAAGGGCAGCCCGGCGAGCCGGGACTGCCCTGAGGGGATGCGTTGCGGCCGCCTCAGGCGGCCTGGACCTTGACGCTGG
>DATBGJ010000569.1:0-3150 GCA_036558045.1 Thermoanaerobaculia bacterium | reverse complement strand
GACCCCTCTCTCCCGGAGGGAGAGAGGGGAACAAGAAAAAACAAAACGCGTCTTCTGTCTTTCTCCTTCCTCTCCCTCTGGGAGAGGAGGGCCGGGGTGGTGAGGGCTTCGGAGGGGCACGTCCTCGCCCCTGATACACTGCCCCTCCATCCATGAGCAGGCCTGTCCTCCATCGCTGGGTCGTCATATCCCTTCTTCTCGGCATCCTGGCGGGGTGCGGGAACGACCGACCCGCAGCGCCGCGCCGGACGCTCCTCGATCTGGCGGCCGAGCTCGACCTGGCGGAGGTGGCGCGCGAGCCGGGGCTCGTGGATCTGGGCACCCCGGAGGCGCGCGGGCTGCTGCGGCGCGGCTGGTCGCAGGACGAGGCGGACGGCGCCCGCACGTTCGTGTGGAGCGACGGTCCCGAGTCGGAGATCGAGTTCTTCCTCGCCGCGCCGCGCGACGTGCCGCTCGCCCTGCGCGGCGAGCCCTACCGGTTCCCCGGCGCTCCGGCCCAGGCGGTCTCGCTGATCCTCAACGGCGAGCCGGCGGGCGAGACCTCGGACCTGACCGGCGAAGGGGAAGGCATCGTCCTGCGGCGCCGCGATCTGCGGGCGGGGATGAACCGCCTGGTCCTGCGCTATGCCTGGACCCACTCGCCCGCCGAGCTGACCGGGGCCGAAGGCGATCGCCGCCGCCTGGGCGTCGCCTGGGAATCCCTCCGCTTCGGCACCGGCGTCGACGAAAGATCGCGGGCGCGCGCGGCCGGCGGCCGGCTGGCGCTCCCCTTCGGCTGGCGGGTCAGCTCCTATCTGCGCCTGCCGCCGGACGCGGCGTTGGCGATCGCGGACGTGCGCTCGCGCGACGGCCGGCCCGGCGAGCTGCGGGTCACCGTGCAGCCGGAGGGAGGCGAGGAGCGGGAGGTGGCCCGCTTTGCTCCACGCGGCCGGGCCGAGACCGTGGAGCTGGGCGAGACGGGAACGGAGCCGGTGCGGATCTCGTTGACGGCCATTCCCGGAGACTCGGGAGGACAGGGCCTGCTGCTGCGCGGGGCGGTCATCGACGCGCCCAAGGCGCCGGCGGTCCAGGAGCGGATTGCGGCGCGGGCCGCGACTCCGGCCTCGCTGCGCACCGCCACGCCGGCCGGCCGGCCGCGGAACGTGATCGTCTATCTCGTCGATACGCTGCGGGCGGACCACGTCGGCTGCTATGGCTACGTCAGGCCGGTGTCGCCGCGCATCGATGCCTTCGCGCGGTACGCGACGCTCTTCCGTCACGCCGTGGCCCAATCCTCATGGACCCGTCCCTCGACCGCCACCATCCTCACCGGCCTGCTGCCCATCACTCACGGGCTGCACCGGCGGCGGCACGCCTTGTCCGGCCAAGCGGTCACGCTGGCGGAAGCGCTGCACGACCGCGGCTTCCGCACCGCCGGCTTCGTGGCCAACGGCAACGTGGCCCGCGGCTTCGGCTTCGCGCAAGGGTTCGAGACCTACCGCCTGCTGCCCAGGAAGCACCATACCGCGGCGGACGTCACCGCCCGGGCCGCCGAGTGGCTGGACGGCTGGGACGGCCAGGCGCCCTTCTTCCTCTATCTCCACACCGTGGAGCCGCACGCGCCCTACGCTCCCCCGCTCCCCTTCCGGCAGCGCTTCGCGCCCGGCGTGTCGGAGGAGCTCACGAAGATGCGGGCGATCAAGCGCCTCCACGAGGGGAAGCTGGCGCCGACTCCCGAGCTGCGCCGCGATCTGATCGCCCTCTACGACGCCGACATCGCCGCCAACGACGCGGCGTTCGGCGACCTGCTCGACCTGCTGGTGCGGCGCGGCCTCTGGCAGGACACCATGATCGTCTTCGTCTCCGATCACGGCGAGGAGTTCTTCGACCACGGCGGCTGGGAGCACGGCAGGACTCTGCACGCGGAGATGCTGGACGTGCCGCTGATCATCCGGATTCCCGGCGCCGGCACCGGCGGGATCGTCGAGCGGCAGGTGCAGCACGCGGACATCGTGCCGACGATCCTCACGGCGCTGGGCCTGCCGGTGCACGCAGCCGTCGAAGGCCGCAGCCTTCTGCCCTGGATCCGGGGCGGCGCCGCCGCGCCCGCGGACGATGAAGAAGCGTTCTCCTGGCTCGACGAGTTCGGCGTGCGCGCGGCTTCGGTGACCACGCCGGCCTGGCGGCTCATCGACACCCGGTCGCCCGACGCCGACAGGGACCTGTACGACCGCCGGAGCGATCCCGGCGAGCGGCGGGACCTCTCCTCCGGCCGGCCGGTGCGCACCGGCTATCTCGCCACGCACCTGCGCGCCGCCGAGCGGCCGCGCGCCCGGGCACTGCGGCCCGGCGAAGGCACCATGGACGCCGAGGTGCGGCAGCAGCTCCAGGCTTTGGGTTACGCGCAGTAGCTCTATCGCCGGGCATCCAGGAACTGCCGCAAGACCCGCTGGATCAGGGCGGCGTTGCCGGCGGCCTCGGGACCGAAGGCGATGCCCACGGTCCCGCCCTCGCGCCAGGTGACGCTGCCGCTGACCTCGAGGATGGGCGGCCCCTCGGGCAGGCCGAGCCGGAACTTCACCAGGTGGCCGGCCTGCCAGCCGGCCGGGACGCCGGAGAGGCCCACGCCGCCGAGCGACAGGTTCTCCAGGGTGACGGGCAGCGACTTGCCGTCCTCCAGTTGGAGGAGGGCCGGCACTCCCAGGCGGATGCGCACGTCCCGCTGCCCGGCGATGGCGAGCAGCGCCGAGACGTTCATGCCGTGGCGCCGGATGATCTCGGCGCGCAGCTTCAGCTCCAGCCCGGGGTTGGCGGCGAGCACCTGGAAGAGGGCGGCCTTGTCGAGCCGCAGCAGCTTGGTGGGCGCCGCCGTGCGCGCGGAGGCGTAGCGCCTGGACTTGTCGCTGAGCAGTCCCATCTCGGCGAAGAACCCGCCTTCCTCCAGCCGCGCCAGCACCTGCTGCGGCTGGCCGGTCTCGTCCCGGTAGACCGTCAGCAAGCCGTCGCGAACGATGTACAAGACATCGACCGGCTCACCTTCGCGGAAGATGAGGTCGTAGGCGGCGTGGCGCTCCTCTGCGAGCAGCCCGAGCAGGTGTCCGAGCTGCGCGTCCTCCAGCTCGCTGAACAGCGGGATCTTGCGCAGGAACTCTTTCGACAAGGTCATCCCCC
>DATBGJ010000568.1:0-3885 GCA_036558045.1 Thermoanaerobaculia bacterium | reverse complement strand
CGGAAGAGGGGAGGGAAGAGATAGTTCGGCGCGAAGAGCACGCCGTTGCCGTCCGCCGCGAGCAGCAGGGGAGCCAGGCGGCGCAGCCCCTGCCGCGCGCGCCAGGGCGGCACCACCAGTCCGTCCGGCGCCTCATACACCACCCGCTCGATGGCCGGCCCGCCCGGCAGCTCCACCACCGTCCGCGGCGCGCCCGGATCCTCCTCGACCAGCCCCTGACCGTAGAGGCGCAAGCGGAGATCGTCCCGGTCCGCGAGGTGGACCAGGATCTGGTGCAGGTACCAGCCGACCCCGGTGAGCGGCTCATAGAAGGAGTTGACGTCGACGGCCACGGTGAGCCGCCGCTCGGCCCGCCGGCGGTGGATCTCGCCCGCGATCTGCCGCAGCCAGAGGAAGGTCCGGCGCAGGCGGCGGGGGGAGCCGAAGCGGAGGAGGGCGCGGAGGAAAGGCATCATGAGTCCGGGCCTCCCGTCGCCCGGCGCTCCCGCACCGGGCTACCGAAACGTCGCTTCTCTGAAGCGGATCGCCCTCTGGGCGACGTCTCGATAGCCCGGTGCGGGAGCGCCGGGCCGCGCGCAGACCGCTCCGATGGGCAATCCATTGCCAACGAGTGTATCTTTACGCCGTCCCCCAAAGCCTCCGCCCCGCGAGCGATGCGCCTCCGAACCCTCTCCCTTCTCTGCCCGGCGCTGCTCCTACTGGTCTTCGCAGGGTCGCTCGCCGGCCGGCGTTCGCCGTCGCCGGTGGGCGACGAAGCCACGTCCGTGATGATCGTGCAGAGCCTCTGGCACGATCACGACCTCGTCTACCGGGAGGCCGACTTCGAGCGGGCCAACCACATCTGGGACGGCGGGCCCGCCGGGCTGACTCTCTTCACCAATGACGGCGGCAAGACCCTGCGCTACGGCCGGCCGCTCGCCTGGCCGCTCGCTGCGTTGCCGTTCTATGCGCTGCTGGGGCTGCGCGGCATCTCGCTGCTCAACATGGCGCTCTTCCTGGCCATGGCCGGCGCGGCGCTGCGGCTGCTGGCGGAGGAGACCGAGGCCGGCCCTTCGCGCCTCTTCATCGGCGGCTTCTTCTTCGCCTCGGCGGCGTTCGCCTACGCCTGCCGCTGGGAGCCCGAGGTCTTCCTGATGGCCGGCGTGTTCTTCCCGCTCCTGGCGTGGCGGCGGCTGCGCGGCCGTCCCGGCGAGACGCGGAACCATCCGATCGTCCTCGCCGGCGCGGGCCTGCTGCTCGGCGCCGCGCTGCTCTCGAATCTCTTCCTCGCCGTGCTCGCCTTGGCGGCGGTCGTCGATCTCGCGGCGCGCCGCCGCTGGCGCAGCGCGCTGGCGCTCCTCGCCGGCGCCGTCCTCGCCGCCGGCTTGCTCACACTGCTGCAACGGGCGGGCACGGGCGAGTGGAGCGCCTGGGGCGGAGCGCAGCGCCGCACGTTCGAGGCCGAGTTCCCTCTCGAGAGCCCGCGCGACCTCTGGCAGGGATACAAAGGCGAAGGCGAGACCGCGCAGACCATGGCCGCCGGTCTGAAGCTGCTGCCGCGCAACCTCGGTTATCTCCTCGCCGGCCGCTACACCGGTCTGCTGCCGTACTTCCCTTTCGCACTGTTCGCCGCCGTCCTTTATCTAATAGGGCCGAAAGACCGCGCCCGCCATCTCCTGGCCGCGGCGCTCGGGGTGTACGCGCTGGGGATTCTCCTCACCCGTCCACATGACTTCGCCGGCGCGCCGGGCTTTCTGGGCAGCCGTTATCTCGCGATGGCATATCCGGCCTTCCTTTTCCTCCCCGGCCGCATCGCCGCCCGGCGAAGCCTCATGCTGCCCTATGCCGCCGCCGGCCTGTGGACGGCCGCCGCCGTGGCCTTGTCCCTGCCGGGACTGCCGCCGCCGGCGTTCCACGCCGAGCTTCCCGCCTTCCAGCGGCTGCCGCTCGAGCTGACCCTGCTGCCGGGCGGCCGGCTCCCCGGCCTCTTCACCCAGACCTGGGGCAAGGCCGTGTGGATCGTGCCGCGCCGCAGCTTCTTCGCCGAGGAGCGGCATCCGCACGGCGTATGGGTGCGCGGCTCGACGCGCTCGGAGGTGATCGTCGTCTCGCCGGCGCCGCTCTCCCGCCTCGCCTTCATCGTCTACTCGCTGGCGGCGGACAACGAGCTGATCCTCGACAGCGGCGTGGATCGCCTGCGCGTCCGCTTCGACAGCGAGGGGAAGCGCAACGGTACGCCCGCCGACCTCGCCGTCGAGCCCGTGGCGCGCAACCTGGGATTCCTGCCGCGCGACTGGTTCTATCGCTTCACCCTGGAGACCACCGGCGGCTCCGTGCCCGCCCGCCGCGACGCGAAGAGCGGCGATCCGCGGGACCTGGGGGTATTTCTGGATTTCACGGGGGAGGGGTATTAGGAAGGCTGTACTAGTATCGAAGCCGATGCCCGACCCCGCCCCTCCCTCCTCCGACGACCTCCGCGTCGCCGAGGTCCTGCAGCAGGTGCGCTCCGGCGTGCGGCAGCGGCGGGCCGAGGCGGCCACGCTCGCCGGCGGCTCGGAGGAGCTCCGCGGCGGGCTGCTGGAGCTGAAGCAGCGCGAGTACGTGCGCGAGCCGGTCCCGTTCTCCCACCGTCTCAGCCTGGGGAAGCTGATCGTCCTCTCCCGCAAGGCGTTCTTCAAACTGTTCCTCAAGTGGTTCGTGCGTCCGGTCCTCGAGCAGCAGAACGCCTTCAACCAGACGGCGGCGCGGCTCATCGAAGACCTGGCGGAGAGCCAGGAGCGGACGGAGCGCGAGCTGCGCCGGGTCGCGGCCCGCTTGGAGGCTCTGCAGCAGCGCCTCGGCGAGGCGGGCCGGCCCGGCGAGGGCGCTGAGTGACGCCGCGCGTCGTCATCTGCGCCACCCAGGTGCCGTTCGCCTATGGCGGCGCCGAGATGCTGGTCGATTCCCTGCGCGACGAGCTCCGCCAGCGCGATTTCGAGGTGGACGTCGTCGCCCTGCCGTTCCATTGGCCCAGCCGCACGGAGCTGCTCAAGGGCAGCCTCGCCTGGCGGCTGGTGAACCTCACCGAGGCGGCCGGCAAGCGCATCGATCTGGTCATCGCGACGCGCTTTCCCTCCTATCTCGTCAAGCATCCCAACAAGGTCGTCTGGCTCATCCACCAGCTCCGCCAGGCCTACGATCTCCTCGGCACGGACTACAGCGACTTCTCGCAACGCCAGCCGCGCGACGCCAAGGCGCTGGCGATGATCCGCGCCATGGACCGCCGCACGCTCGGCGAGGCGCGCGCCGTCTACACCATCTCCGGCAACGTCGCGGACCGCCTCCGCCGCTTCAACCAGGTCGAAGCCGAGGTGCTCTATCCGCCGCCGAAGCTCGATCCGCTCTATCACCCTGGACCGTCCGGAGATTACATCTTCACCGTCGGCCGTCTCGATCCCCTGAAGCGCTTCGACCTGCTGGTCCGGGCCATGAAGCACACCGGGACTCCCGTGCGCTGCCGCATCGCCGGCACCGGCCCCGAGCGCGAGGCATTGAGCGATCTGATCGCCCGCCTGGGATTGCAGGAGAAAGTCGAGCTCCTCGGCTGGGTGGAGGATAAAGATGTCGTCGAGCACTACGCCAACTGTCTCGGTGTCTACTACGCGCCCTACGACGAGGATTACGGCTACGTCACCGTCGAAGCCTACAAGGCGGCCAAGCCGGTGATCACTACCGCCGATGCCGGCGGCGTCCTGGAGTTCGTGGAAGACGGCAGGAACGGTTTCATCTGTCCGCCCGATTCGCCGCGCGAGATCGGAGCGCGTATCGATACCCTATATCTTGATCGCGAGAAAGCGTATGCGATGGGGCTCGCGGGGCAGGAGAAGGTGCGGGAGATCACTTGGGATCGGGTGATTGAGAGGTTGA
>DATBGJ010000567.1:0-8640 GCA_036558045.1 Thermoanaerobaculia bacterium | reverse complement strand
TCTTCAGCCGCGCCCTCGACAACCAGGAGCTGCTTGCGGGAGCGCTCGCCGCGGCGCCGCCGATCGCCACACCCTTCCCCGAGACCGATCTCGGCCTGCAGCTCAAGATGGTGGCGCAGCTCATCTCGGTGCGCGAGGCGCTGGGCCTGCGCCGGCAGGTCTTCTTCTGCGCCGGCCAGGGCTTCGACACGCACGGCGGCCAGATCGGGGCGAGCGCCCTCGACGGCGCCCACGCCGACCTGTTGGCCGAGCTCGACGGCGCCCTCAGCGCCTTCGACGCGGCGATGACCGAGCTGAACCTCGCCGACACGGTGACTACCTTCACCGCCTCCGACTTCGGCCGCACCTTCATCTCCAACGGCGACGGCTCGGACCACGGCTGGGGCAGCCACCACTTCGTGCTCGGCGGCGCCGTGAATGGCGGCCGCATCTACGGCCAGCTCCCCACGCTCGCCGTCAACGGCCCGAACGACGCCGGCGACGGGCGCTGGATCCCGACCACGTCGGTCGACGAGTACTCGGCGACGCTGGCCCGCTGGTTCGGCGTCGCCAACAGCGACCTGCCGCTGGTGCTGCCGAACCTCGGGCGGTTCGCGACGCCGGATCTGGGGTTCATGGGGTGAGGCCCTACCTACCCCGCTCCGTCGGCAGCTCGCCGCCCACCACGCGCTTGACCTCGGTGCCCGCCGGGAAGCGGGTGTTCGCGTCCGCCTGGTTGATGATGGCGACCGTCTGCGAGTCCACCGTCGAGGGGTAACGCCGCATGAACTCGTCCAGCGTCATCGACGTCGGCAGCGACACCACGTCCACCCGCTTCGGCTCGACGTTCAAGGCGTTGCGGTCCCTCACCTGGCCGAAGCTGCCGATCGAGTCCGACAGCACGTTGTCATAGCTGCGGAACCTCTGCGCCGTGGTATAGCCCAGGATGCGGTAGACCTTGCCGTCCTTCTCCGCGAAGGCGGCGATCCCCTGTACGTCGCCCGACTGCGTGCTGGCGCCGAAGATCTGCGCCACCGCCGGCAGGCCGCCGAGGTCCGTGCGCAGCGACTGCCCCTGCTGGATTCCCTGCTGCGAGAAGAACTGCTGTGCCGCCGCCTGCGGCGAGCGCTGGTCGGAGAGGCTCACCACCACGATGGCGTCCTGGTTGGGGCTGATGGCGCCCACGGCCTGCTTCTCGTTGCTGGTCTTCCAGCCTTGCGGGAAGCGGATCTCGAAGCCGAGATCCGGTTGGATGAAGGTGCTGCCGATGAAGTACCCCTCGCGCGGGTTGGGTCCGAAGACGACGTTGTCGAGCTGGCGGACGTAGCCCTCGCGGTTGACGACGCGGTTGCCGGAGACGTCGAGCTTGGCGACCTCGCCGCTGATGGTGCGGATGCGCGCCTCCTCGGTGGGATGCGTCGAGAGCCAGCCGGGAAGCCGTCCGCCGTCGCCCTGCTGCGAGCTCACCCGGCGCAGCGTGTCGAACACCTGCGGCATCTCGCGCGGATCGTAGTTCTGCTGGTACATGTAGCGCAGCCCGAGGTCGTCGGCCTGGCGCTCGTCGTCGCGGCTGAACTTCAGGAACATGAGCTGCAGGCCCGTGTTCACGAGGTCCGAGTAGTTGGCCAGCTCGGGCTTGACGATCATGCCCGCGATCAGGCCGATCTGCGCGAGCTGCGCCTTGCTCATCTGCTCCACGCTGTGGCGGGCGGTGACGTGGCCGATCTCGTGGCCGATGACCGAGGCCAGCTCGGCCTCCGAGGTCAGGTGGGTCATGAGCCCCCGCGTCACGTAGATGTGGCCGCCGGGCAGCGCGAAGGCGTTCACCACCGGATCGTCCACCACGCGGAAGGTCCACGGCAGGTCGGGCCTCTCGGAGGCCGCCGCGAGCTTCTGCCCGACGCGGTTGACGTAGGCCTGGAGCTCGTTGTCGGGATAGAGGCCGAGCTGCTGCTGGACCTGCTGGTCGGCCTCCTTGCCCATCGCGATCTCCTGCTGCTCGGAGATCAGCGCGAGCTGGTGCTTGCCGGTCGCCGGGTTCGTCGAGCAGCCCGCCAGCACGAGCAGGGCCGCCAGCCAGCCCGCGACGGCGACCCGCGTCGAATTCTTATTCAGCCGGTACATTGGGAACCTCCTTATTGGATGAAATCCTCGCCGGGCTCACACCAGCCCCCGCTTCAGCAAGGCAGCTTTGCAAGATGAATGCCCCATACGGCGCAGCCCTTGCATAAGGCAGCGGCCGATGAACATCACCATCCTGGCCGACCTCGAAAGCGAGGACCCGAAATCCTACGACGTGGTGGCCGACCAGGTCGCCGCCGCGTTGCGCCGGAACAAGCACCGGGTGTCGATCCTCGGCGTCCACGACGACCTGCGGAAGCTCGTCGCGAGCCTGGCGCGGCGCCGGACCGACCTGGTCTTCAACCTGGTCGAGAGCTTCGGCGACGATCTCGGCGGCGACGTCGCCGTAGCCGGGGTCCTCAACCTCCTCCGCCTGCGCTACACCGGCGGCGGCCCCGGCGAGCTGTACCTGCGCCAGGACAAGGGGCTCGCCAAGAAGGTCCTCGCCTTCGAGAACATCCTCTATCCGCACTTCGCCGTCTTCTCCAAGGACGCCGACTTCGAATCGGCCGGCAACCTCCACCTGCCCCTGTTCGTCAAGCCGCTCGCCGCCGACGCCTCCATCGGCATCGACGGCGAGTCCCTGGTGCGCGACACGACGGCGCTGATGGAGCGCGTCCTCGCCATTCACAAGAAGGTCGGAGACAGTGCCCTGGTCGAGGAGTACATCGAGGGCCGCGAGCTCTACGTCGGCGTGCTCGGCAACCGCGAGCCGCTGGCCCTGCCGCCGATCGAGATGGACTTCTCCGGCCTGCCGGACGGCGTGCCGCGCATCCTCGGCTCCCGCGCCAAATGGATCAAGAGCAGCATCGAATACAAGGGTACGAAGTCGGTGCTGGCCGAGCTGCCGGACGAGCTGCGGGCGCGTCTCCAGAAGACCGCGCTGGACGCCTACCGGGCGCTTCGCGTGCGCGACTACGGGCGGGTGGACCTGCGGCTCACCGAGGCCGGAGAGATCTACGTCATCGAGGTCAACGCGAGCTGCTATCTGGAGGAAGGGAGCGAGTTCGCCACCGCGGCGAAGGCGGCGGGGATCGAGTTCCCCGAGCTGGTGCAGCGCATCGCCGAGCTGGCGCGGGAGCGGTACAAGTGAATTGACGGCGTGATCCGGCCGCGGGCCTCCTCCCGTACAATCTCAACGAGGAGGAATCCCATGACGCCCACCCGTCTCGCCGCGGTTCTCGGCCTTGCCGCCGCTTGCTTCATCTCTCGGCCCGCCGGCGCGCAGCACGAGCATCCCGGCGCCGCGCCGGCCGCGCCGCAGAAGGCCGAGATCTTCGACCTCGGCACCTATCACCGCACGATCACCACCGGCGCGCCGGAAGCCCAGAAGTATTTCGACCAGGGGCTGCGCCTGCTCTACGCCTTCAACCTGGAGGAGGCCCAGCACTCCTTCGAGGAGGCGGCGAAGATCGACCCGTCCTGCGCTATGTGCTTCTGGGGCGCCGGCATGAGCCTCGGCCCGCACATCAACATGGCCGCGCAGCCGGACCGCACCAAGGCCGCCAACGCCGCGGCGCAGAAGGCGGCGTCCCTGGCGAAGGACGGCACGCCGGTGGAGCGCGCCCTGATCGCCGCGCTCGGCAAGCGCTACGCGGATCCGCCGCCCGCCGACGCGGACGGCTGGAAGGCCCTCGACGCCGCCTACGCCGACGCCATGCGCGGCGTCGCCAAGCAGTTTCCCGACGACCTCGACGCCGCCACACTCTACGCCGAGGCGATGATGGACCTGCGGCCGTGGGACCTGTGGACGATGGACGGCCAGGCGCAGCCCGGCACGGCGGAGATCCTGGCGACGCTCGAAGGCGTAATGGCCAAAAACCCGAATCATCCTGGTGCCAACCACTACTACATCCACGCCGTCGAGGCCTCGCCGCATCCGGAGAGGGCGCTCGCTTCGGCCGAGCGCCTGGGCCGCCTGGAGCCCGGCGCGGCGCATCTCGTCCACATGCCCTCCCACATCTTCGCGCGGGTAGGCCGCTGGGAGGACGCCTCGGAGGCGAACCGCAAGGCCATCGCCGTCGATCAGGGCTATCTGCCGAAGGCGGGTCCGCTCGGCTTCTATTTCATGTACGTCGCCCACAACTACCAATTCCTCTGGAACACCGCGATGATGCAGGGGCGCAGCGCCGAAGCCCTGCAGAACGCCCGCGCCGTGGTGACCCAGGCGCCGGTGGAGATGCTGCGCGCCATGCCGGGCTTCGACTTCGTCCTCGAGTATCCGATCTGGACGCTGGTCAAGTTCGGGCGCTGGGAGGACGCCCTCGCCGAGCCGGCGCCGCCCGCCGAGTTCGGCTACGCGACCGGGGTATGGCACGCCGCCCGCGGGCTCGCCTTCGCGGGGCTCGGCCGTCTCGAAGAGGCCGAGAAGGAGCTCGCGGCCACCAGGCAGGTCGATGCGGCCCTGCCGGCCGACGCCATGGCGGCTTTCAACTCGGCGCACAGCCTGCTCTCGATCGCCGAGAACATGCTGGCCGGAGAGATCGCGGCCCGGCGCGGCGACGTGGCCGAGGCCGTGCGCCGGTTGGAGGAGGCGGTGAAGACCGAGGACGGCCTGCGCTACGACGAGCCGCCGGACTGGTACGTGCCGGTGCGCCACGCGCTCGGCGCGGCGCTCCTCGCCGCCGGCCGGCCGGCGGACGCCGAGAAGGTCTACGAGGAGAACCTCCGCCGCCATCCGGAGAACGGCTGGGCGCTCCACGGCCTGGCCGAGAGCCTGCGCCTGCAGAAGAAGGACGCCGCCGCCGCGCAGCAGCGCTTCGCGGCGGCGTGGAAGAACGCGGATTTCAAGCTGTCAGGGAAGTAAAGATCACAACTGCCCGGAGATCATGTAGCACGCGCGGTCGAACGCGCGGTGCCAGAGCTTGTAGCCGCGGTCCCAGCTCGCGGCTTCGAGCTCGACGCTGCTCTCGAGGTCGTCCTCGAAGGCGGCCTTCAGCTCGGCCGCGA
Organism: Thermoanaerobaculia bacterium; assembly: GCA_036558045.1. Lineage (GTDB taxonomy): Bacteria > Acidobacteriota > Thermoanaerobaculia > Multivoradales > UBA5704 > DATARR01. Next base: position 3,591 of record DATBGJ010000567.1, on the reverse strand, counting down.
TCCCCTCGTCGATGATCCCCACGCCGGCCTCCTCGTTGATGTCGAAGGAACGGTCGTCCAGATTGGTCGAGCCGACGTGCGACCAGATGCCGTCGACGATCATGATCTTCTGATGGATCAACGTCCTTTCGAAGCAGAAGATCTGCACGCCGGCGTTCAGCATCTCGCTGAAGTGGCGGTGGCCGGCGTGGCTGACGATCGGGCTGTCGGTGACATTGCCGGGCACCATGATCTTGACCGCGACGCCGCGCTTGACGGCGCGCTTCAGCAGCGAGGTCGTCTCCTCGTCGGCGATGAAATAGGGATTCTGGATGATCAGCTCTTTCTGCGCCGCGGCGATCGACATCTTGAACATCAGCTCGAGGTCCGAGACGCCGCCGAGCGGCGCGCCGGCCAGGACGTGCATGCGGATGCCGCCCGCCGGCTCGAGGTGCGGGAAATACTGCTGGCCCGCCAGCACCTCGCCGGTCTCCTCGATCCAATGCTGGGCGAAGACGGACTGCACGGCGTTCACCACCGGCCCGCGCAGCCGCACGCCCGTGTCGCGCCAATGCTCCTTGTCCTGGCCGTGGCCGGTCCACAGCCGCGAGATGCCGTGGCCGAAGATGAAGGCTTCCCGGCCGTCGAAGATCGCCAGCTTGCGGTGGGTCCGCTTGTTGAGCTGCCCCAGGTCGACGAGGCGGAGCGGATGGTAACGGGCAACCTTGCAGCCGGCCTCGGTCATGCGCTCGCGCAGATAGGGCTTCATCTTCGTCGAGCCCATGGCGTCGATCATGATCCGCACCTTGACACCCTCGCGAGCCCGCGCGGCGAAGGCGTCGGCGACCTCGTCGCAGATGTCGCCGGACCACCAGACGTAGGTCTCGAAATGGATCGTCTCCCGCGCCCGGGCGATGGCATCGAGGAGCGCCGGGAAGAACTCGTCGCCGTTCTGCAGGATCTCGGCGTCGTTGCCCTCGAGGATCACCGCCTTGGTCATGCCGGCGATCGAAGGGAGCGCCTCTTCGAAGGAGTCCACGTCCGGCACGCGCACGTGGAAGTCCCGCTCGCGCAGGTTGTTCCACAGCATCGTCCCGAGCAGGACGAGCCCCAAGATCATGGTGATGAACAGCCAGAGTGGAATTTCGATCATGCGGTCCTCAGAGCTGCTCGTTCATCAGGTAGGAAAACCCGTCGACGAACTTGTGCCAGAGGGGCCGGCGGCTCCAGCTCTCGGCGTCGAGCTGCTTGCAGTCCCGCAGATCCCTCTCGAACGCGGCCTCGAGCTCGGCAGCCACGGCGGGATCGATCAGCCCCACGCTCGCCTCGTCGTTGATGTCGAGCGAGCGGTCGTCGAAGTTGGTGGAGCCCACGTGCACCCAGAGCCCGTCGACGATCATCACCTTCTGATGGCTCAGGGTGCGCTGGAACTCGTAGATCTTGATGCCGCTGCGCAACAGGTCTTCGAACTGGCGGTGGCCGGCGTGGCGCACGATCGAGCTGTCGGTGACCGGTCCCGGAATCATCAGGCGCACGTCGACGCCCCGCCGGACGGCCTTCGCCAGCAGGTGCACCATCTCGCTGTCCGGGATGAAGTAGGGATTCTGGACGATCAGCCGTTTGCGGGCGGTGGCCATCGCCAGCTTGTAGAGCATCTCCAGCTTGGAGACGCCGCCCTGCGGGGAGCTGGCCGTCATGTGGGCGCGCACCGGGCCGGCGGCGCCGAGCCGCGGGAAGTACTTCTCCCCCGCCAGCACCTCCTCGGTCATCTCCACCCAGTTCTCGGCGAAGACGGCCTGCACGGCGTTGACGATGGGTCCCTCCAGGCGCACGCCGGTATCGCGCCAGTGCTCGGCGTCCTGGCCGTGGCCGGTCCACTCCTCGGCGATGCCGTGGCCGAAGACGTATGCCACCCGGCCGTCGAGGATCGCCAGCTTGCGGTGCGTACGGTTGTTGAGCAGGCCGATGTCGCCGAGCCGGAAGGGATGATAGTAGGAGATCTTGACGCCGGCCCCGGCCATGTCCTCGAACAGCTCGTCGTCGCCCTTGTTCGAGCCGGCGGCGTCGACCGTCAGCCGCACCTCGACGCCCTGCCGCGCCTTGGCCGCGAGGGCCCGCGCCAGGCGTTCGCAGATCTCACCCTTCCACCAGACGTAAGTCTCCAGATGGATGCTCTCCTTCGCCCGGGCGATGTCGGCGAAGAGCGGCGGGAAAAAGCCGTCGCCGTCCTGCAGCACGCGGACAGCGTTGCCGGCGAGGATCGGCGAGCCGGTGAGGTTGGCGATCGAGGGCAGGGCCTGCGCGAAGGAGGCCGCCTCGGGAACGCGGACGTGCGACTGGCGCTCGCGCTGCGTGGACCACAGGAGAACGAACAGAAAGGCCACGATGAAGACGTAAAAGGCGGCGGCGCCGTACGTGACCTGGAGAGGCCGCCGCCACCAGCGGTCGGGGACGGGCTGACCTTTCGTCGCCTTCTTTCTCAACGGTGATCTCATGCGTCGCCGGCCTCGCGGTGCAATTCGACGAGCACGGGCCAGTGATCGGAAGGTCCCGAGCGGATCACTTTATAGGAGCAGGTAGTCCATCCCGGATCGGCGAAAACGTAGTCGATGCGCTGCCGCATGTAGCGGTGCGTGCAGGCCGCGTCGTCGCCGCACAAGCGGAACAGCTCGGCCGCCAACAGGGTGCCGATCTCGGGAGCTCCCGGCGGCGCGTTGAGGTCTCCCACCAGGACGAAAGGCCCCTGGGACTGCTTGAGCCGCTCGACGAGACCGGCGATCTGCGCGCTGCGCGCCGCCCGGCCCCAGCGGCCCCAGGCGGCGAGGTGGGTGACGTAGAAGTCGATCTCGCCGGCGCCGAGGCCGATGCGCGAATGCAGGAGCGTCCGTTGCTCCCCCTCTCCCGGCAGGACGTGGATCTGGGTCGAGCGCACCTCGCCGCGGGTGAGCAGGGCGTTGCCGAACTCGCCGGCGTGCAGGTGCATGCTCTTGCCGAAGCGCACCTCCATACCGGTCAGGCGGGCGAGGGTCTCCGCCTGGTCCTCCAGCCGCGAGTGCCTGGTGCCGCGGTGCACCTCCTGCAGGCCCACCACGTCCGGCGCGGCCTCGCGGATCGCCGCCGCCACGCGGTCCATGTGCCGCCGCGACCACCGCGCGCCGTGGCCGCCCACGTTGTAGGACATCACCTTGAGGCGCAACTCCGCCATGGCGGCATGGCCGTTGCGAAAGCTGTGCCTGGATGGCGGCCGAGAGGACCCACTACGACGTTTCTGTTAGACTAGCTCTGTCATGACGGAAGTAGAGATCGAGACCCTGAAGGCTCGGCTGAGCGATTATCTGCGCTTGGCTCAGGAGGGGGAGCGGGTCCTCATCACCGAGGGTGGACGGTCGATCGCTATCTTGAGTCCCATTGAAACAAGCGAAGTGACGAAGCGAGCCTGGAAGCTCGTGGAGAGCGGTGTCGCGAGCTGGAGCGGCGGCAAGCCCCAGATATCGCGCCAAAGGCCGAAAGTACTCGGTGGCAAGAGCGCCTCGGCGATCGTCCTGGAAGACCGCCGTTGATCCTTTACCTCGACACCAGCAGTCTCGTCAAACTCTACGTCGAGGAAAAGGA
>DATBGJ010000566.1:0-5835 GCA_036558045.1 Thermoanaerobaculia bacterium | reverse complement strand
AGGAGCTCGACGAGCTCTTCGATCAGGTGGTGCGCGTCAGCCGTTGAAGGTCCTGCAGGCTGCCTTGAAAGAGGTCGAGATCGACGGTGGTCGCGATGCCGGGGACCGTTCCAGACTCCGTGAACTGCCAGAAGGCCCAGCTCGTCCAGCCTTTGGGCAGGGTCGGACTGGCGACGCCGTACTCCGCAATCCAGAGCGGATAGCCGCTGAACTGCCCGGTCGCGAGGCTGTTCCAGTAGCTCGCATCGGTATAGATCATGGGCGTGCAGCCCGTCGCCTGCTCGACGGTCTGCAGCCAGGCCGCGATGCGCTCGATGATGGTCTCGGTGGGAACCTGGCTGCTCGTCGAGGAAGACTCGACGTCGAGCACCGGCGGCAGGTCCCCCAGTTCCAGGGCGACAGTGTTGAGGAAGTTCTCCGCCTGCTGCTGCGGATCGTCGTCCGCCTCGAAGAAGTGGTACGCGCCCCGCAGCAGCCCCGCCGATTTCGCGCCTTCCCAGTTCGCCGCGAACAACGGATCGACGTAGGTGATGCCATCGGTGGCCTTGATGAAAGCGAACGCGTAGCCGGCCTGGACCACCTGGGGCCAATCGACCGTTTCCTGGAAATGGCTCACGTCGAGCCCGCGGGTCTGGACGGCGCTCGCAGCAGGCGATTCTGTCATGAGGCCGCGGATCTTAGCAGAGTCGGCGCTGGATAGCTCTTGACCTAATATATCTACATCCAATATAGTAGGCGCCATGAGCCACCATGACGACCTCGAAAGCCTGCTCCCTCTCCCCCCGGCCACCTTCCACATCCTCGTCGCCCTCTCCGACGCCGACCGCCACGGCTACGGCATCATGCAGGAGGTGGCGCAGCGGACGGGCGGCAAAACCAAGCTCAATCCGGGAACCCTGTACACGACGATCCAGCGGCTGCTGGAGAAAGGCCTGATCGTCGAGCTCAACGAGCGCCGCGATCCGGACGAGGACGACGAGCGCCGCCGCTATTACCGGCTGACGCGGTCGGGACGCCGCGTGGCGCAACTGGAGCTGGCCCGGCTCACCGAGATGGTGGCCCTGGGCCGGCGCGCCGGCCTCGTGCCGGAGAAGGGCTGAGCCATGCGTTCCGCCACGACGAAGGTTCCCGCCTGGGCCGACCGGGTTTACACGGCTCTCCTGCGCGCCTACCCGGCGTCGTTCCGCGAGGAGTACGCCGGCGAGATGCGCGCGGCGTTCCGCAGCCGCTGGCGCGAGGAGCGCCGGGAACGCGGCCTGCTCGGCGTGGCGCGCCTGTGGATCGCCGTGCTGGCGGACACCCTGGCGACGGCGGTGCGGTCGCAAGGCGAGATGCTGGCGCGGGACGTCCGCTACGGCTGGCGGTCGCTCACCGGCCGCCCGAGCTGGTCCTTCACCGCGGCCGCCCTGCTGACGCTGGCGCTCGGCATCGGCGCGGTCACCACCATCTACACCGTCGTGCACACGGTGCTGCTGGCGCCGCTGCCGTACCGCGGGCCGGACCGCGTCGTCCACCTCCGGGACGTGAATCCGGGGCTGGGCATCGAGGACTTCTCATCCTCGATGCCGAACTTCCGCTCGTGGCAGGAGGCGCGCGGCTTTTCCCACCTGACGGCCCTGCGCATCGCCGACTCGAACCTCACCGACGGCAGCGAGCCGCTCAAGGTTTCCGGGCTCAAGGTCTCGGCCAACTTCTGGGACATGCTCGGCATGCGGCCGGTCGCCGGGCGGGCTTTCCTTCCCGCCGACGACGTGCAGGGGCGCGCACCGGTGGCGATGATCAGCGAAGGATTGTGGAGGCGCCGCTACGGCGGCGATCCCGCGGCGATCGGCCGCACGGTCGACGTGAACCTGGTCCCTCACGTCATCATCGGCATCGCTCCCCAGGACGTCGGTTTCGCGTCCAACATCGATCTGTGGATGCCTTTGGGGTACGACCCGGAAGCCGATGACAGCCGCGGCGATCACCGGCTCATCGTCCTCGGCCGGCTGGCGCCCGGCGTCACGCTGCAGCAGGCCCAGCAGGAGATGGTAGGGCTGACCTCGCGGTTGGAGCAGGAGTTTCCCGAGGCCAACAAGGGTTGGAGCGTCGTCGTGGAACCAATCCGGGACTTCATCGTAGCCGACGCGGTGGCTCAGCGCCTGCGCATCCTCCTGGCGGCCGTGGCGCTTCTCCTGCTGGTGGCCGCCACCAATGTCGCCAATCTGCAGATCGCGCGCGCCGGCGGCCGGCTGCGCGAAATCGGCGTCCGCCTGGCGCTGGGCGCTTCCCGCGCGCGCCTGGTGCGCCAGATGTTGACCGAGAACCTGCTGCTGGCGACGGCCGGCGGAGCCGCGGGTCTCGTGCTCGCGTGGGCCGGCGTGCGCGCCTCCGCGGCGTGGCTGCCGGTCTCGCTGCCTCGCCGCGAGACGCTCGCCATCGACCTGCCGGTGCTGCTGGTGGCTGCGCTCTGCATCGTCCTGACGGCGCTGCTGACGGGGCTGCTTCCCGCCAGGCTGGCCCTGCGCTCGAACGTGCAGGAGGCGCTGCAGCAGGCGGGACGCTCGACGACCGGCGGACGGAGCCCGGCGCGCCATGCCCTCGTCGCCGCGCAGCTCGCGCTGGCGACGACCCTCGTCGTCGGCGCGGCCCTGCTCACCCAGAGCCTCGTGCGCCTGCAGAAGGTGGCGCTGGGCTTTGCCGATCCGGAGCACCTGCTGACGACGCCGATCACCCGGTCCCTGACCGCCGAAGATGCGGCGGACCGCAACCTCGACTTCTATCATGCGCTCATCGAGGAGGTGCGCGCGCTGCCCGGCGTCGCCGCCGCGGCGGTGAGCAGCGAAGTGCCCTTCGGCGACCAGACCACCGAGATGCCGGTCGTTCCGGCAGGAGGGTCCCCAGGCGTGCCCGGGGAGAGCGTCCAGGCCAACTGGCGCATCGTCACGGCCGACTTCTTCCGCACGATGCAGATCCCGCTGCGGCGCGGCAGGACGTTCGAGGAAGGCCGCGAACCGTGGCAGAGCATGATCCTGAGCGAAGGACTGGCGCGGCAACTGTGGCCGGACGGCAGGGATCCGATCGGCCGCGAGGTCACCCTGGGCAACCGTAAGACCTTCACCATCGTCGGCGTCGTGGGCGACGTACGGCAACTGGAGCTCGGGAAGGATCCGACGCCGACGATGTACATCTCCACGTCCTGGATCATCTTGCCGACGATGACGCTGGTAGTGCGGACCCGGACCGATCCCGCCGCGCTCGTCCAGCCTATCCGGCAGGCCGTCGCGCGCCTGGATCCGCACCAGCCGGTCTCCGCCTTCCAGACGATGCGCAGCGCCGTCGCCGCGAACGCGGCCGAGCCGCGGCTCAACACCGTTCTCGTGGCGTCGTTCGCCGGCCTCGCCCTGCTGCTCGCCGTCGTCGGCGTGGCCGGCGTCGTCGGCTACTCCGTCGGCCAACGCACGCGCGAGCTCGCCGTGCGTCTGGCGCTCGGGGCCTCGCGCGGACAGGCGGTGCGGCACGTCATGAGCGGCGGCCTCGCGATGTGCGCGATGGGAATTCTCTGCGGCGTCGGCGCCGCCCTGGCCCTCGGCCGCGCGCTGGCGAGCGTGTTGTTCGGCGTGGACGCCCACGATCCGCTCACCTTGCTGGGAACCTCAGCCGCATTGCTGGCGGCCGCGGCTCTCGCCTGCTGGCTGCCGGCGCGGCGGGCGACGCGGATCAGTCCGTCTCTGACATTGCGGGAGGGGTGAGGCGGGACGAGATCCTATTCGTCGTCATCGCTCCACCAGTGGGTCATGGTCCAGATGCCGAGGCCGATGAGCAGAGCGCAGAACACGCACAGGCCAAAGAGCACGGCGGTGGATTCGAGTAGACGGAACCTTGCCGCGACGGCACCGAGGACGATACCGCCGCCGATCGTGAGGGCCCACGAAATGATCGATCTCGTGCGTTCGTTCAGAACCATGCTCACCCTTTCTCCTCTCCCGCCGCGTGGTAGAGCTCGGAGAAGGGATCGCGGGCCGTCGAGCTGCAGCCGGATTGGAGCCACCAGCGCATCCCTCTATGATACCTGGCGACGATGGCGTTCCCGAGAAGAGCCGAAGCGACACTCGTTCTCTCCTCGCTCGCGTTCGCGAGCTGCGCGCGGGAGATGCGGCCGGCGGTCCCCCGGTGAGCCGCCTCTCTTCGGCGTTGGGCGGCTGTCTGTATCGGGGCACGTCCCTGATCGTCGTTCTCGCGGCCATCGGGGGAATCCTCGCTATCGTCCTGATGTCTCTTCCTATTCTCAACGCCGTCAAGCTTTGGAACCGCGAGCTGGATACTCCCGAGATCCGAGCCGGAATATCGAGAAATCCCGAGGCTTTCGTGGCGGCCGTAAAGCATGCCTGGGAAAGCCGGATCAATTGCTCCGACGCGATCATGTACTTCGCAACCGCCTGCTCGCGCATCCTCCTCATGATCCTGCTCATGGGGACCGTCGGAGTGATCGGGGCGCCGAATCAGCCGCGGCGAGAATTGAAGTCGAGATTCCATTTCTTGCTCAGTCCGGCCTGGCGGGACGTGATGCTTCAAATCTTGATTCTGGCCGTCTTTTTGGCGATCGGCTTCGGGATGGAGAAGGCTCAACCGAGCCTGGCCCGGAAGGCCTCCGCCGCCGTCTCTGCGGCGAAGAGTCTGCGCGGCGATCAGCTCCACGCAGCGCTGATCTCCGCTACGCATGGGGCCAGGGATGTGATCCATACGTACCTGGGCCTCGCGGCGGTCGGCATCGTTCTTTTCATGGTCCTCGGCTATCGCGCCGTTTGCCGCCTCTTCTCGCGCCGCAATATGCCGCCGGACGCCGCGGCGGAGGTTTTTTCGTAGGGGCGCAGCAACGCCGCGCCCCTGAACCAACCGCTCTACTTCCCGGCGCCGCGCACCGCCTTCCCGCCGCCGACCGTGCCGAGGTCCACCATCGCCTGGTCGGTCATGACGACGAACGGCCGCGGCTCGACCGACAGCCGGCCCGTGCCGTCGAAGGCGACGACCTGCACCGTTCCCATGCCGTAGCCCAGGGGGCCGCGGCTGTAATAGTGCACGCGCAGCTTGTAGGGCGCGGCGCTCCGGCGGCCCGGCTCGCTGACCATGAAGCATTCGGGGCCGTAGCCCGTGGTGACGTCCGCGTAGAGCTCGCCGCCCGAAGGCAATTCCTTGTGCTCGTAATAGGCGTGCCCGCCATCGTGATCGTAGACGTGCAGGTCGACGTCGTTGGCGTCGGTCTCCCAGGAGAGGACGAAGCGCAGGGAAGGCTCGTCCGCGAGCTGTGCGCCATGGTCGCGGAGACGGTCCAGCACCTCGCCGCGCCTGGCCGGCTCGGCGCGCAGCCAGGCCGCCGCCAGCAGCCCTAAGTCTTCCTTCAGGACCTGGTCGAGGCCGGCGAAGCGTCCTTGCGGATACTCCTGCTCCAGTCCCTTTTCGAGCGCCGCGAAAGCCTCCGCGAAGCGGCCGGCGCGCAGCAGGGCCCAGGCGAGGAGACGATGGCCCGTGGCGTGATCCGGCCGGTCGAGGACGGCCTTCTGATAGGTGTCGATCGCCAGGCCGAGGCCCGCCTCTCCCAGCCGTTCGAGGCGCTCGCCGGCCAGCCGCCGCAGGTCGGCGCGGCTGGGGTAGAGATCGATGAGCGAGCCGTAGGCCCGCGCCGCGGCGCGCGTCTCTCCCGCCGCTTCCCACGTTTCGCCGAGCGCCAATAGGGCGAGCACGTCGCCCGGAGCCTCGGCGCTCCAGGACTCCGCGATCTGGCGGGCGCGCGCGACGCGGCCGGCCTGCAGGTGTTCCATGACCTCGGCGAAACGGCCGCTCCAGGGCTCCGCCTCC
>DATBGJ010000565.1:0-2760 GCA_036558045.1 Thermoanaerobaculia bacterium | reverse complement strand
GAGGAAGGCCAGCGCGACGACCCGCGCCGCGAACCGCCAGACGTCCCCGCGGCGGCGCCGACGGGGGGCGCGGCCGTGGATCAGGTCCACGTTCTGCTGCACCAGGTCGCGCAGGAGCTGGCGCTTGATGCGGTCGACGTTCGCCATCAGCGGTTCCTGAGCGACTCCAACAACTTGTTTCGTCGTCCGACGTATTCAGGGGCAGGGATTCTACACCATCTCCCTTGCGGGAGCTGCTATTCGCTTATATCGTAGAAAGTCTCCATGTCCCCGTTCAACCGCCTCGGCGCTCCGCTCCGGCTCGCTCTCGTCGGGCTCGCCATGGCCTTCCCGGCGGCGGCCCGGCAGGAGAACGCTCCCCTCCGGCTGCTTGCCCCTCGCCCCGGCGCGACGCTCCTCGCCGGCTCCACCGCCGAGCTGGAGTGGGAGGCCGAGCTACCGGCGCGGGTCACGGAGTGGGAGGCGTTCCTCAGCTTCGACGGCGGCAAGACCTATCCCGTCCGCATCACGCCGCACCTCGACCGCGACCTGCGGCGGGTGCGCTGGCAGGTACCCGTAGCTCCGACCTCCGAAGCGCGCCTCCTGCTGCGCTTCGGCGACGAACGCCGGGAGACCTATCACGAGCTGCCGCACCGGTTCGCGATCGCCGCTTCCCCGGGAACGGCATGGCCCTTGACGCTCGCCAGCCTGGCCGCGGCCCCCGGCGAGCCGGCGTTGCCCGGAGGGCCGGGAGTGGTCGCCTGGGTGGAAGGGACGCGCCGCGGCGGCTCGCTGCGCCAGAGGGTGGCGCCCGAGCGGCGGAGCGGCCGCGGCAGCCTCAGCGCTCCAGAGACGCCGGCCGCGGTGGCCGTCCTCGCCACGCACGGTACCCGCATCCAGACGCCCGTGCTGGTGCGCCGGAGCGCCGGCGGCCGCGAGCTGCCCGCGCGTGGCACATCTCTCAACGAGCTCGCACCGCTTCTCCTCGCCGCCGACATCCTCCTCCTCACGCAACGGCAGAACGAATAGAGCGGGACGGTCCCTCCCCGTGTCGAAGCCGGCCGTTCCGCTGGTCGCGGGCGGCCAATGGGAATTCGTCCACGATCCTGCTCTGCAGGAGGAGATTTTCATGTTCGCTCTCGAAGCCTTCCGCGGGCGCGCCCTGCCCGTGGTCTTTGCCATCGTTCTGGGAGCCGCCCTCCCGCCCTACGTTTACGCCCAGGAGGAGGCGCAGGAGCCGGCCTCCACCGTCACCGAGAACATCCAGGTGACCGCCACCCGGTTGCCCGAGGACGTCGAGACCGTGCCCGCCTCGGTCACCATCATCAGCGGTGAGGATCTGGAGGCCCGCGGCGTCACCGATCTTCCCTCCGCGCTGGCGCTCGTCGCCGGCGTCTCCGTCGCCCCCGGCGGCGATACCGGACCCGCCGGCTCGGTGCCCGAGATCTGGGGCCTGCGCGAGTTCGACGCCTTTCTCCTCGTCGTGGACGGCGTGCCCTGGGGCGGCGCCTTCAATCCGGCCCTGCCGAGCGTCGACCTCACCAACGTAGAACGGATCGAGGTCCTGCGCGGCGCGGCGCCGGTGATGTACGGCGCCACCTCGTTCGTCGGCGTCATCCACGTCATCCACCGGGCGGCGGGGGCCGGCGGCCGCTCCGGACGCGTCTGGGGAGGGAACTACGGCAGCGGCGGGGCCGCCTTCTCGACCGCCCTGCCGAGCGCCGGCGGGTTCAAGCAGTCCTTCACCGTCAACGCCGAGCGCCAGGGCTTCAAGGACGACCGCACTCAGTACGACCGCGGCCACGTGCTGTACCGCGCCGCCCGCGACGCGGCCGGCGGCAGCCTCCGCTTCGACTTCGACGGCTCCATCGTCAATCAGGACCCGGCGAGCCCGCACGTCCGCGAGGGACGGGTCCTCTCTTCCCTCACGTCGCTCGACGCCAACTACAACCCGAGCGACGCCAAGATCGACGAGAAACGGCTCCACCTGGTGGGCGGCTATGACCGCAGCCTCGGCGGCGGCACGTGGTCCACCACGCTGTCCTACGCCCACTCGGAGCGGGACACGATCCGCGGCTTCCTCACGGATTTGTCGAATACCAATCCCAACGCCGTCGGCTTCGAGCAGGACCTGGAGATCGACGACGTCTACCTCGACAGCCACGTCGCCTGGCAGATGCGGCCGAACGTCCGTCTGATCGTCGGCTTCGACCACCTTTACGGCAAGGCCAAGGGGGACGCCGAGACGTTCGACTACTTCGTGCCCTTGAGCGGCCACGGCGCGCCGTCGAGCGCGGACCAGGAGCGCGAAATGGGTTTCGACGTCGAGGACGAGCGCAACTTCTCCGGCCTCTACGCCCAGGCCGAGTGGGACCCGGCGCCGCGCTGGCACTTCCTGATCGGCGCGCGGCTCAACCGCACGGACGAGGACCGCGAAGCCGGCGAGGAGGAGCTGGGAGAGGAGGGTGAGGAGCCGGGCGAAGAAGAGGAAGGCGGCAGGGACAGCCGCGAGGTGACCCGCGGCAGCGGCACCTTCGGCGTGAGCTGGCTCGCCTGGGGCGACGAGTCCAACGGCCTCTGGCTCTTCGCCGACTACCGCAACACGTTCAAGCCGGCGGCCATCGACTTCGGCCCGGAGGCCGAGCCGGACATCCTCAAGCCGGAAGACGCCGAAAGCTACGAGGTGGGAGTGAAGAACCGCCTCAACGGCGGCCGCCTCGAGTGGGAGATCTCGGCCTTCCAGATGGACTTCGACAACCTGGTCGTGGCGCAGACGTCGGA
>DATBGJ010000564.1:0-7572 GCA_036558045.1 Thermoanaerobaculia bacterium | reverse complement strand
GCGGCGGGGCCAGCGGCGGCGCGGCGACCGGCCGCGGCGGCACCGCGGCGGCCGGCGCGGGAGCCGGGGCTGCGGCGGCCGGTGGTGCCGCGGCGGCGGGCCGGCTCGCCGGCTCGCTGCGGCCGAGCCGCTTCTTGAGCGACAGCAGGGTCTGCTTGGAGATTCCCTTGAGGGTCTCGAACACCCCCATCCCGGTCACCGCTGAGGCTTCGAACCAGGGCCAGTCGTGGCGGTTGAGGGCGGCGTTCAGCTCCTCGATCGCGACGATGTCGGCGAGGTCGCGCTTGTTGAACTGCAGCACCAACGGCAGGGTGTCCACCGACAACCCCATCTCCGCCAGGTTCTCCTCCAGGTTGCGGAACGAGTCGAGATTGGCCTGCTGCATCGCCCGCTGCGAGTCGGCGACGAAGACGACGCCGTCGACGCCCTTGAGCACCAGCTTGCGGGTGGTGTTGTAGAACACCTGTCCGGGAACGGTGTAGAGCTGGATGCGGGTGTTGAAGCCGGCGATGGAGCCGACGTCGATGGGCAGCAGATCGAAGAACAGGGTGCGGTCCGTCTCGGTCTCCAGCGACACCATCTCGCCGCGCGATTCGCCGGCGGTGTGCTGGTAGATGTAGTGGAGGTTGGTCGTCTTGCCGCACAGGCCGGGGCCGTAGTAGACGACCTTGGCCGCCATCTGCATCGTGCTGTAGTTGAAGAACACCATGGGAGGCTGTGGTGCGGACGTAAACAGGACCTCGAAGGATAGCACCCGCCCTGGGGGTGGCGTCAATTGCGGGGGTGACGCGGTATCGCGGCCCTGACCTCCGATCCCGCCGTTGCCTTTTTCTTCAGCGTCGCCGCGCCGCCGGCCCTCACTCCCCCGGCCCCTCTCTCCCCGAGGGAGAGAGGGGGGAAAAGCAGCCCAAAGGAGAGTTTTTTCTTTTCCCCTCCTCTCCCTCGGGGAGAGGAGAGGTAGGGGAGGTGAGGGCCGGCGGCGCGGACACGATTCGATTCAAGGAATCCCCAGGGATCGGATCTTCCTCCTGCCCCGTCTGCCTTCTCGTCTCCACCGCCATGACCCTCGCCAGGTCGAGCTTCTCCGGGGCGAGGTCCCGCAAGGCTTCGAAATGCCGCGCGAGGGTGCCGCGGTCGCCGCGGGCGGCGGGGCCGGTGATGGCCGCGCCGAGCGGGCGGCCGGCGTCGAGGGTCTCGCGGGCGGCGGCGACGGCGCCGCGGGCCAGCTCGAGATAGCCGCGCGCCACCTCCGGCGGCAGGCCGAGCCGCTCCGCGATCTCCGCCGCCGCGGCGAGCAGGGTGACCACGCCGCCGGCCGCGAGCGTCGCCGCGAAGTGGTAGAGCGGGCGGGCCGCGGCCGGCACCTCGACGGCCACGCCTCCCCAGGCGGCGGCCAGCCGGAGGGCCAGCGCCTGCGCCGCCGCGTCGCCGTCCGCGGCGAAGAACACCCCGTGCGCCTCCGCGGGATCCGGGAGCGGCCGGGGGAACGCCTTCAAGGGATGGAGGGAGCCCACGGCCGAGCCGGCGGCGCGCAGCGGAGCGAGGGCGGAGGCGTCCAGGATGCCCGAGGTGTGGAGCGCCACCCTGGCCTGCGGGCGCCGGGCGAGGTCCGCGGCGACCTCGGGGAGGGCGCCATCGCGCACCGCCACGAGCAGCAGGTCCTCTCCCGCGGTCTCCAGATGTCCCAGGTCTACGCAGGAGGGGCCGCCCGGCCATGCGGCCTCTCCGGGGCGCCGGCCGGCCACGGCGGCCAGCTCCGCGCCGGCGGCGGCGGCCCAGCGCGCCAGGCTGGAGCCCACCTTGCCGGGACCAGCCAGAGAGAAGCGCAGGCCCGCGAGGGGAGCGGTCACGCGGCAAAGATAGCAGCACGGACGGACGCGGACGAGCCCGGACGAACACGGACCGGCACGGATGGCGGAGGCCCTCTCGTCCGTGGTACCATGCCTTAGCACTCTCATGGCGAGAGTGCTAACCAGCCGGGAACAGAGCATGTCGGAAACCAGAGATCACGCCAAGCTGAGCGGCCGCGATCGCGAGATCCTCAAGGACGTCATCCTGACGTACATCCTGAGCGCCGAGCCGGTCAGCTCGCGCTCGGTTGCCAAGCACGGCAAGCTCGGCCTCTCGGCGGCGTCGATCCGCAACGTGATGGCGGACCTGGAGGAGTGGGGTTACCTGATGCAGCCTCACACCTCGGCCGGCCGCGTGCCCACCGCGTCGGCCTACCATCTGTTCATCGGCTCGATGATGGAGATGCGCGCGGTGCCGGCCAACGAGCGGCGCTACATCCAGGAGCACCTGAAGGGGGCCACGTCCGCCGCCGACCAGCTCATGGGCACGGCCTCGCACCTGCTCTCGGAGCTGTCGAGCCAGGTGGGCATCGTGGTGACTCCCGCCATGGGCGAGACGGTGCTGAAGGCCGTGGACTTCATCCCGGTCTCCGGACGCAAGGTGCTGTGCGTGGTGGTCTCCTCGACCGGCTTCATCGACAACAAGCTGATCGAGACCGAGGAGGAGATCCCGCGCGAGGAGCTGGTGCGCATCTCGAACTACCTGAGCGAGAGCTTCGCCGGCTACACGCTGCGCGAGATCCGCGAGCGGCTGCTGCGCCTGATGGGCGAGGAGCGGGCGCAGATGGACCGCGTGCTGGCGCGCACCATCGAGCTGGCGCGCAGCGGCTTTGCGATCAGCGAGAACCCGGGCGTGGTGGTGGACGGCACCTCGATGCTGCTCTCGAAGCCCGAGCTCTCCGACGTGCAGCGGGTGCGGCGGATGTTCGAGGCCTTCGCCGACAAGGCGCGGCTGGTGCGGCTCCTCAACCAGTGCCTGCAGGGCGGCGGCGTGCGGGTGCTGATCGGCGAGGACTCCGAGCTCACCTCGGAGCTGGGCTTCAGCGTCGTGGCGGCTCCCTACGGGGTCGGCGAGCGGCCCCTCGGCACCCTGGGGATCGTCGGCCCTTCGAGGATGGATTACGAGACGGTCATCCCACTGGTGAACTTCCTGCGCGAGACCCTGAGCCAGGCGCTCGCGGAGACCTTCAGCGGCAGCTACGAGTGAGGTTGCGATGGCAGACGACTTGAGAGATACGGGCGACTTCTCCGAAGTGGCCCTGGACCTGGACGAGCAGAGCCCCGACCTGGAGACCGCCATGCGCGACGCCGTGGCGGCGGTGGAGGGGGTCGAGGCGGGCGCCAGGCCGGAGGCGGATTCCGCCGAAACCGGCGAAGGCGCCGACGAGGTGGCCCGGCTGCGGCAGGAGATCGCCGACCTGCGGGACCGCTCCATGCGCACCCTGGCGGACTTCGACAACTTCCGCAAGCGCAGCGAGCGCGAGCGCCAGGAGCTGCGGCGCTACGCCCTGCTGGAGCCCATGCGCGAGCTCCTCACGGTGGCCGACAACCTCGACCTCGCGCTCTCGGCGCAGGGCTCCGCCGAGGACTTGAAGCGCGGCGTCGAGCTGATCCACCGCCAGATGCAGGAGCTGATGCGGCGCTTCGGCGTCACCGAGGTCGCCGCCCTGGGCCAGCCGTTCGACCCCACCCAGCATGAGGCGGTGTCGCGCGAGGAGAGCGCCGAGGTGAAGGCGCCGACGGTGGTCGCCGAGCTGCGCCGCGGCTACAAGATGCACGACCGGCTGCTGCGGCCGGCGATGGTCAAGGTGGCGGTGCCGTCGGAAGGGCCGGCTCCCGCGGCGGGCGGCGGCGTGGAAGAGGGGCCCGTGCTCTGACCTGGGGAAACAAAGGACTCAAAGGACAACAGGGACGGCAAGGACGGGAGAAACCCTGTCTGTCCGTTTCGTCCTTGCTGTCCCTGTTGTCCTTGTCTGTACAATACTTGGCCATCTATCCGTTAAGCCACCCGCGATGAGCAAGATCATCGGCATCGACCTCGGCACCACCAACAGTTGCGCCGCCATCGTGGAGGCCACCGTGCCCGTGGTGCTGGCGAACCGCGAGGGCAGCCGCACGACGGCCTCCATCGTCGCCTTCTCCGAGGAAGGGGACCGCCTGATCGGCCAGATCGCCAAGCGCCAGGCGATCACCAATCCCCAGAACACGGTGTTCGCCGTCAAGCGCCTGATCGGCCGCAAGTTCAAGGATTCACAGGTCGAGCGGGCGCGCCAGATCCTCCCCTACAGCCTGGTCCAGGCGGTCAACGGCGACCTGAAGATCGAGATCCGCGACCGGCAGTACAGCCCGGAGGAGATCTCCGCCCTGGTGCTGCGGGAGATCAAGGAGTTCATCGAGGAGGGGCTGCAGGAGGAGGTGCGCGAGGCGGTGATCACCGTGCCGGCGTACTTCAACGACTCGCAGCGCCAAGCCACCAAGGACGCCGGCAAGATCGCCGGCCTCGAGGTGGTGCGCATCCTCAACGAGCCCACGGCGGCCGCCCTGGCCTACGGCCTCGACCGCCAGGGCGTCACCCACACCATCGCCGTCTACGACCTCGGAGGAGGCACGTTCGACATCTCCATCCTCCAGCTCTCGCAGGGCGTCTTCGAGGTGCGCTCGACGGCGGGCGACACCTACCTCGGCGGCGAGGACTTCGACCAGCGGATCATGGACTGGCTGATCGAGGGCTTCGAGGGCGAGACCGGCATCGATCTGCGCCAGGACCGCATGGCCCTGCAGCGCCTGAAGGAGGCGGCGGAGCGCGCCAAGTGCGAGCTCTCCTCCGCCGACGAGGCGGCGATCAACCTGCCGTTCATCTCCGCCGACCGCTCCGGCCCGCGCCATCTCGCCCGCAACCTGACGCGTCCGCAGTTCGAGGATCTGGTGCGCGACCTCGTCGAGCGCACCGAGGAGCCCTGCCGCGACGCCTTGCGGGAGGCCGGCCTGCGGGCGGACCAGATCGACGAGGTGCTGCTGGTGGGAGGCCAGACCCGTACTCCCATGGTGGCGCAGGCGGTGGAACGGATCTTCGGCCGCAAGCCCAACCGCGAGATCAATCCGGACGAGGTGGTGGCGATGGGCGCGGCCATCCAGGGCGGCATCCTGCGCGGCGACATCAAGGATCTCGTGCTCCTCGACGTCACGCCGCTCTCCCTCGGCGTCGAGACCCAGGGGGGGCTGTTCACCCGCCTCATCGACCGCAACTCGACGATCCCGACGAAGAACACCCAGGTCTTCACCACCGTCGTCGACAACCAGAGCATCGTCGAGGTCCACGTCCTCCAGGGCGAGCGCCAGATCGCCGCCGAGAACAAATCGCTCGGCCGCTTCGAGCTGGTGGGCATTCCGCCGGCGCCGCGCGGCGTGCCGCAGGTCGAGGTGACCTTCGCCATCGACTCGAACGGCATCGTCAACGTCTCGGCGCGCGACGTGGCGACGAACCTCTCGCAGAGCATCCAGATCAATCCCGCCGGCGGCCTCTCCGAGGCCGAGATCCAGCGCCTGGTCACGGAGGCGGATCAGAGCTCCCAGGCCGACGCCGAGCGGCGCGACATCCGCCAGCTCAAGAACCGCCTGCAGGGATTGATCTACAGCAACGACCGGGTCTTCGAGCAGTTCCGCGACATGCTCCAGGAGGCCGACGCGAAGAAGATCAACGAGGCCCTGCTGCAGGCGCGCATGGCGCTGGACAACGAGAAGCGGGCGGATCTGGAAGCCGCCATCTTCGACCTCAACACCGTCTCCCGCACGCTCTCGGACATCATGCTCACCCGCGCCGGCGGCTCCGGCCCGCCGAAAGGTTAAGAAGGAATGGCGAAACGCGATTACTACGAGGTGCTGGGCGTCAGCCGCACCGCCAGCCAGCAGGAGATCAAGTCGGCTTACCGCAAGATCGCGGTGCGCGATCATCCGGACAAGAACCCCGGCGACAAGGCGGCCGAGGAGCGCTTCAAGGAGGCCGCCGAGGCCTACGCCGTGCTCTCCGACGCCGACAAGCGGGCGCGCTACGACCGTTTCGGCCACCAGGGCGTCTCCGGCGTCGGGGCCGGCGGTTTCGATCCGACGATCTTCGCCGACTTCTCCGACATCCTGGGCGACATCTTCGGCTTCGGCGGCTTCTCGGGGCGGCGCGGCGGCTCCGGCGCCAGCCGCGGCGCGGACCTGCGCTACGACCTGACGCTCACCTTCGAGGAAGCCGCGTTCGGCACCGAGACGACGTTGCGCATCCCGCGGCTGGAGAGCTGCCCGCAATGCTCCGGCACCGGCAGCGCCAACGGCGCGCCGCCCGCCGTCTGCTCCGCCTGCGGCGGCCGCGGCCAGGTGCGCTTCACGCAGGGGTTCTTCACCGTGGCCCGCACCTGCCCGCAATGCCAGGGCGAGGGGCGGGTGATCGGCGATCCGTGCAAGGAGTGCCGCGGCGAAGGACGCGTGGAGCGCGAGCGCTCGATCAGCGTCAAGATCCCGGCGGGCGTGGATACCGGCGCCCGGCTCCGCCTCTCCGGCGAGGGCGAGCACGGCCGCCGCGGCGGTCCGGCCGGCGATCTCTACGTGGTCCTCCAGGTGCGGCCGCACAAGCACTTCCGCCGCGACGGCTCGACCGTGCTGTCGCGCATGGCGATCAGCTACCCGCAGGCCGTCCTCGGCACCACGGTCGAGGTGGATACGCTGCGCGGCAAGACGCCGCTCGACATCCCCGCCGGCACGCCGCACGGCCGCGACTTCCGCCTCCGCGGCCAGGGCATCGACCGGCTCGACGGCAGCGGCCGCGGCGACCACGTGGTGACCGTGGAGGTCGAGGTGCCCAGCCCGCGCGACCTCTCCGACGAGGAGGTCCAGCTCCTCCGCCGCTTCGCGGAGCTGGGCGGCTACCCCGTCAAGGAGGAGAAGACGGTCCTCGACCGGGTGAAGAACCTGTTCGGGTAACCGGAAGGACGTAAAGGATACTCAAGGACATCAAGGACAAGAAACAGTTTTCCTGGCGTCCTTTCTTTACGTCCTTGGTGTCCTTTGGGTCCTTTATGCCACACCTCAGACGCGTCTACCTTCTCCCTCCCATTTTGGAGGAAACCTTGATCGCTAACCTGTGGCAGGCCGGAACGCTCGGCGCGCAGTCCTCCGCGGCGCTGGACGGCCGGCTGCGGCTCGAAGCCTGGTTCCCCCTGGAGTCTCCAGCCGCTGAAGTCGCCGCCGGCGTCGAGCTCGCGGCCGAGGAGATCGTCCCCGACGCCGACTGGTTCGCCGCCTGGCGCGAGCAGGCGCGGCCGTTCCCCGTCGGCCGAACGTTCTTCGTGGACCCGCGCGAGCCCGGCGAGGAGCCGGCCGTGGTGCCGTCGGACCGAGAGCTGCTGCGGCTGCCCGCCCGCGCCGCCTTCGGCACCGGGAGCCATGAATCGACCGCGCTCGCTTTGGAGCTCCTGGAGGATACGGATCTCGAGGGACGCCGGGCGCTCGACGTCGGCACGGGCACGGGCGTGCTCGCCTTCGCCGCGTTGCTCCGCGGCGCGCGCTCCGTGGTGGGGTTCGACGTCGATGCCGCGGCGCCGTTTCACGCCCGGGACAACAGCGGCTTGAACGGTCTGCGCCCCCTCCTCTTCGCCGGCGGTCTGGCGGCGCTGCGGCAGCGGCCGCTCTTCGATCTCGCCCTGGTCAACGTGGTGCCCGAGGAGATCCTGCCCGAGAT
>DATBGJ010000563.1:0-3201 GCA_036558045.1 Thermoanaerobaculia bacterium | reverse complement strand
GCCCCTGGCACGCACCCTGCTAGAATCCCCCCGGCCATGGCCCTGACGAGCCCCTACGTCCGCCGCTTCCGCCTGCTCTCGACGCTGCGCGTGAGCCTGATCGCCGGCGCGGTCTACGACCTCGGCTTCGCGGTGCTGATGGTGGCCGCTCCGGAAGTGCCGGCGCGGCTGTTCGGCCTGCCCCTGCCAGCGCTGCCGCGGGGGACTTTCTATCTGTGGATCCTCGCTACGCTGCTGCTGATGCTCGCCTGCCTCTACCTGACCGCGGCGCACGATCCGCGCCGGTACAGCGCCATCATCGCGGTGGCGATCGGCGGCCGCACGTTGGGCGCCGCCGCTTTCCTGGCCGCCGCCCTGCGAGGGCCGGATCTCGGCGGGCTGCTTCCCCTGGCGGCGGCGGACTTCACCTTCGGCGCCGTCCACGCCGCCACCTGGCTCCCCATCCGCTCGTGAAAGCTCGCCAAGTCGCCGAACAGACGGGCGGGTTGGGCCTGCTGACCGGTCGGGCGTTCCTCGCCATGATCCGGCCGCCGTACGAGATCGGTCTATGGATCCGCCAGATGGAGCAGATCGGCGTCCGCTCGCTGGGGGTGGCCAGCGTCACCACCATCTTCACCGGCATGGTGTTGGCCCTGCAGACCGCCCTCTCGCTGCCGTCGCTGGGCATCAAGTACTACATCGGCTCGGTGGTGTCGAAGTCGCTGGTGCGCGAGCTGGGACCGGTACTGACGGCCTTGATCGTCGGCGGCCGCATCGGCTCCGGCATGACCGCCGAGATCGGCACCATGAAGGTGACCGAGCAGATCGACGCGCTGCGCTCGATGGCCACCGATCCGGTGAAGAAGCTGGTGGTCCCCAAGCTCGTCGCCACCCTGGTCATGCTGCCGGCGCTGACGGTGATCGGCGACGCCCTGGGCATCCTCGGCGGCCTGATCGTCGCCACCTACACGCTGAACCTGACGCCGGGGCTCTACCTCAACGACGTCTTCGATTCGCTGAACCTCGGCGACGTCGCCAGCGGCATCGCCAAGTCCTTTTTCTTTGCGTACTTTATCGCCGTTGTCGGATGCTACAATGGCCTCAACACCACGGGCGGCGCCGACGGCGTGGGCCGCGCGACGACGAACACCGTGGTGGTGGCCGCGATCCTGGTCCTGGTCTCCGACTTCTTCCTCACCAAGCTCTTCTACATCCTCGCCTGAAGGAGCCGCCGTGCCCGAAGCGCTGTACGAGATCCGCGGATTGACGAAGAAATACGGCAGGAAAGTCGTCCTCGACGGTCTCGACTTCGACATCAATCGCGGCGAATGCCTGGTGATCCTCGGCCGTTCGGGATCCGGCAAGAGCGTGTGCCTGCGGCAGCTCAACGGTCTGGAGAAGCCGGACGCCGGCAGCGTCGTCTTCGACGGCACGGACCTGACGCGGCTGGAGGAGCGCGACCTGTTTCCGTTCCGCCGCCGCATCGCCATGCTGTTCCAGAGCGGCGCCCTCTTCGACTCCATGAACGTGCGGGAGAACGTCGCCTTCCCGCTGCGCGAGCACACCGAGCTTTCCGAGGCCGAGATCCTGGAAAAGGTGCGGCACAAGCTGGCGCTGGTGAAGCTGAAGGACGTGGAGACCAAGGCGCCGTCCGACCTCTCGGGCGGCATGCGTAAGCGGGTGGCGCTCGCCCGCTCGCTGGCCCTCGATCCGGAGATGGTGCTGTTCGACGAGCCCTCCACCGGCCTCGATCCCATGACCTCGGCGACCATCGGCACGCTGATCAATTCGATCCAGAAGGAGCTCGGGGTCACCTCCGCCGTGGTCACCCATGACATCGCGCTGGCCCGCCGCGTCGGCGACCGCATCGCCCTGCTGGCCGACGGCAAATTCCGCTTCCTCGGCGACTGGCAGGAGGCCGAGCGCAGCGACGATCCCGCTCTCTGTCACTTCCTGTCCGGCCGGGAGGAGGAGGAAGAAGAGAATGTCGCCTAGCACCCGCGCCTTCCGCGTCGGTCTGGTGATCCTGGCGGCCTTCGCCGTCCTGGCCGCCGGCATCTTCCTGATCGGCGACAAGAACAATCTCTTCTCGCGCAAGAACCGGTACTACGTGGACTTCAATTCGGCCGGCGGGGTCAAGCCCGGCAGCCCCGTCGAGCTCAGCGGCGTGGACGTGGGCACCATCAAGGAGGTCGATCTGCCGGAGAACCCGCGCAAGCGGCAGATCCGCATCTGGATCGAGGTCGAGAGCCGCTACGCCGACCGCATCCGGGGCCCGGCGGACCCCGGCAAGGTGATCACCGGGCAACCGCCATCGGTGGCGCGCATCAAGACCCTCGGCCTGCTGGGCGACAAGTTCATCGAGATCGGCTCGGGCTCGCCGGCCTATCCGGTGATCCCCTCCGGCGGCTCCATCCCCGCGGCGCAGCCGACGAACGTCGACGCCATCATCGCCTCCGGCGAGGACGTGATGGACAACGTCGTGCAGATCTCCCACTCGCTGAACAACATCCTGGACCGCATGGAGCGGGGCGAGGGCATCCTCGGCCAGCTCACCAAGGACACGCCGGAGAGCCAGCGGCTCCAGGACTCGCTGGTGAAGACCTCGGAGAGCATGCAGCGCATCGCCGCCACCATCGAGCACGGCCAGGGACCGCTGCCGCGCATGCTGAATGACCGCGCGCTCGCC
The DNA here is from genome assembly GCA_036558045.1 of Thermoanaerobaculia bacterium. Lineage (GTDB taxonomy): Bacteria > Acidobacteriota > Thermoanaerobaculia > Multivoradales > UBA5704 > DATARR01. Next base: position 533 of record DATBGJ010000563.1, on the reverse strand, counting down.
GACCAGCTCGCCCGCTCCCTCGACCGCTTCGAGACCCTGCTCACCCAGGCGCAGGAAGGGCCGGGGCTGCTGCCGGGCCTGCTCAACGATCCCGCGATGCGCACGCAGGTCAACGACACGCTCGCCTCGCTCAGCCAGGTGTCGAAGGACCTGCAGGCCTTCACCGCCAACCTCGACAACACCGAGGCGCTGCTGCCGCGCCTGGTGAAGGACAAGGAGTACGGGCGCGAGGTGGCCGAGCAGGTGCGCCAGTTCGTGACGCGGCTCAACGAGATCTCCGCCAAGATCTCGAACGGCGAGGGCTCGGCGGCGAAGCTGATCAACGATCCGCAGATCTACCAGGCCGTCAACGACATCCTCATCGGCGTCAACGAGTCGCGGCTGCTGCGCTGGCTGATCCGCAACCGGCAGAAGAAGGGGATCGAGAAGCGCTACGAGGACACGAAGAAGGCGATCGAGGAGCAGGGCGGAACGGCGCCGCCGCTCGACGCGGGACCCGACGCGACGACGAAGCCGCCGGCGAAGCCCGAGGC
>DATBGJ010000562.1:0-3008 GCA_036558045.1 Thermoanaerobaculia bacterium | reverse complement strand
AGCAGCACCGCCGAGAGGAGAAACCCGGCGCTCGACGGCCGCTTCAGAATCGCCATACCGCCCTGCCGAAGACGCCGCGCTGCACCTCCTCCGGGCGCGCCGTGAAGAACTCGGCGTGCCGCTCGTGGAGGAGGTTCTGGCCGACGAGCGATAGCTCCAGCCGGTCGCTCGGCCGCCAGCCCAGGCGGAGGTCGAGCTCCGTGTACGAGGGGATGAAGGGATTCGGCAGGCTGTCCACGTAGCGCAGCCAGGCGTCCAGCTCGACGCCGCGCGGCAGATCGACATAGGAGCGGATGGCGAACCGGTTCCCGGGATCGTCGCCCTCCGAGGCGCCGCCGGTCGGGTCGCGGCTGTCGGGATCGCGGGTGAAGCGGCTGTGGAACCAGGTATAGGCGCCGTACAAGCGCCACCAGGGAGCGGCCTGCACGTTGAGCTGCATCTCAGCCCCGTAGGTGGTGGCGTTCAGCCCGTTGGCGAGCGTGATGGGGAACGGCGCGCCGGTGGCGGGCGGCTCCTGGCTGCGCAGATGGTCGTAGACGTTATAGAAGGTGGAGATCTCCAGCGACACGTCGGAACGCGGCAGGATGCGGTAGCCGGCCTCGTAGGCGATGACCTCCTCGGACTCGAAGTCGCGGCTGCCCTGGACCAGGACCACCGGTCCGAAAAGGAAGCGGGAGTCCTCGTCGAGGCGGGTGGGCGCGCGCACGGCCCGCGAGACGGCGCCCCAGAGGGTGCGGTGCTCGTTCGGCGTCCAGGCCAGGCGGACGCTCGGCTGCACCTCGAGGCCCGTGTACTCGGGGACCTCGAGCTTCGAGCCGACCGTCAACTGCACCCGGTCCGGCACCAGCGCGATCTCGTCCTGCGCGAAGGCGCTGAAGAGCGTCTGCGTCCGCTCGCCGGGAACCCAGGCGATCACCGGCGTGTCCTCGGTATCGTCGCTGCTCACCCGGTAGCCCAGGCCCCAGACCACTTCGTGCCGCCGGCCGAAGGGCAGAGTATGCTGGAAGTCCACGTCCCAGGTGTCGCGGTGCTCCTCGAACTGCCCCGGCACACGCCGGAACGTGCGGTCCCAATAGGCCCGCAGATCGAGACGCGTCCCGGCGTCGAACCGGCGCGACCAGTGGCCCAGGACATTGCCGCCGTTCATCCGGCTGTCCTCGTGCTGGAAGAGCCCGCTGGTGGTGCGGTAGACGTCGCCTTGCAGCGTGTAGGAGTCCCGCTCCGAGCGGTCGCCGTCGACGCGGAAGCCGCCTTGCAGGGCGCGCAGCGGATCCTCGGCGCTGCCGCCGGCGGCGAAGGCGAGGGCGTCGATCGAGCGGTACTTGGTATAGACGCGGTAGGCGGCGCGCTCCCCCAGCGCGCCGCCGTAGCGGACGCCGGCGAAGCCCTCCTCGTTGCCGGCGCCGAGCTTCGCCAAGCCTCCCGGCGTCGCGCGGGCGCTCTTGGTGATGACGTTGATGACGCCGTTGACGGCGTTGGCTCCCCACAGCGTGGCGCCGGGGCCGCGGATGACCTCGATGCGGTCGACGTCGTCGAGCAGCAGGTCCTGGACGTCCCAGAAGACGCCGGCGAACAGCGGCGTGTAGACGCTGCGGCCATCGATCAGCACGAGCAGCTTGTTGGCGGTGCCGACGTTGAAGCCGCGGGCGCTGATCGCCCAGGTCCCCGAGTTGAAGCGGGCCACGTGCAGGGCGTCCACCAGGCGCAGCGCCTCCGGCAGGCTGGTCACGCCGGAGCGGCGGATGTCCTCGCCGGTGATCACGGTGACGGCCGCGGCGGCCCCGGAGACGCGCTCGCTGCGCCGCGACACCGAGGTGACGTCGACCTCCATCAGCTCCTCGATGCTCATCTTCCTGAGCTCGTCGGGCTGCACCTGCGCCGCGCGCACCGGCGCGGCGGCGAGCAGGCCGCAGAGGGCGGCGAAGAGGGCGGCGCGCTGTCTCGTCAATGCCGGGCGTCCGCCAACAGACGCCGCAGCATGTCGAGGTCCGCGGGCTTGGTGAGATGCGTGTCGAAGCCGGCTTCGAGGGCGCGCCGGCGGTCCTCCTCCTGGCCGTAGCCGGTGAGGGCGATCAGGTACGCCGAACGCGTCTCCTCATTCTCGCGCAAGGCCCTGGCCACGCCGTAGCCGTCCATGGCTCCGGGCAGCCCGATGTCGCAGAGGACGACGTCGGGCCGGAACCGGCGCGCCTTCTCCAGGCCCTCGTCGGCGGTGAACGCCACCTCGGTCTCGTGGCCGTCCAGCCGCAGCAGCAGCGCCAGGCTCTCGGCCGCGTCCTCGTGGTCCTCGATCACCAGGCAGCGGCGGGCGGGCGCGGCGGGCTTCGCGGACGTCGGCTCGCTCATCTCCGCCCCCCTTCCCACGGCAATGACCGGCAGGCACAACGTGAGCTCGGCGCCCTTGCCGAGCCCGGCGCTGTCGGCCGTGACGGAGCCGCCGTGCAGCTCAACGAGGGCCTTGACCAGGAACAGGCCGAGGCCCAGACCGCCGCGCTGCCGGTCGCGGCCCCGCTCGGCTTGCGTGAAAGGCTCGAAAACCCGGCCGAGCATCTCCGGCTCCATGCCGACTCCGGTGTCGCGTACGACGATCGCCGCGGCTCCATGCTCGGGCTCCTCCCTCACCGCCGCGGTGATGCGGCCACCGCGCTCGGTGAACTTGAGGGCATTGTGCAACACATTGCCGATCGCCTGCGAGAGCCGCGTGGGATCGCCGTCCACCCATTGCGGCGAGGCCGGCAGGCCCAGCTCCAGCATCAGGCCGGCGTCCTCCGCCTGCGCCTGCAAGTCCTCGACCGCGGCGCGCACGATCTCGTTCAGATCGAGCCGCCGCCGGCGCAGCAGGATCTTGCCTTGCGAGATGCGCGAGATGTCCAGCAGGTCGTCCACCAGCCGGGTGAGGTGGACGGCCTGGCGCTCGATCGTCTGCAGGGCCCGCTCCCCCTGCGCGGCGGTGGCCTGCTCCGAGCGCAGGATGTGCAAGGAGTTGCGGATCGGCGCCAGCGGGTTGC
>DATBGJ010000561.1:0-4979 GCA_036558045.1 Thermoanaerobaculia bacterium | reverse complement strand
CTCAAGGAAGGAGACCAGGTCGCCCGCGGCCAGGTGATCGGCTACGTCGGCTCCAGCGGCAACGCCGGCCCCAACAATCCGCACCTCCACTTCGCCATCTTTAGACTGACCCCGGAGAAACACTGGTGGCAAGGCCAGGCGATCAATCCGTATCCGATTCTGCGGCCGGGGGGGTGAGGCGAAGTAGAGTAGGGGCCATGTCCCGCCAGGATCCCATCATCGAGGAAATCCACGCCGTCCGCGAGGAAATTGCGCGGCAAGCAGACTACGACCTTGACAAGATGTTCGAACAGGCCCGAGCACGGCAGGAGGCCAGCGGCCTGAAGGCCGTGCGGCTTCCCCCGAGAAGGCCCGAGTCCGCCAGAAAAGCCCCGTAAGAGGTTGCCCGCAGCTCAGGCGCCGCGAGTCTTCGCCAACCGTTCCTCAAGCTGCTCCCGGGTGAGCCCACCACCGCGCTTGTACGAGGTGCGTGACCGTCGGACGATCCGTTTGAAGACCGGGCTCCCGCTAACCAGGAAAGACTCGAGATCGGAGTCCTGAATGCGCACCAGGGCGGCTATGGCTTTGCCATCACGGGTCAGAACGAGCGGGTCCTGTGTGAGCTGCTCGGCGTAGTCCTTGAGAGCAGCCGTGGCATTATCGAGCTCTACCGATTTCATAGGATCACCACTTCACCGCCGATTTTGAGGATACTACGGTCCTTGACACTCACGGGTCCCTCTGGCGAGACCCCGTAGTCACGGCGCGCATGGGGAGAATCGCGCGACCCGACCTCTTGATCCTGCTGCGTGATAGTGGATCCTGCTGCGTGCTAAGCGGGGCACGACCGCGCGACCCAGGGGGACGTCATCTGCCCCGCGGGGCACGTCGCGTGACCCCTCGGTCTAGCGCATGCCCAGGGGGGCACGTCGCAGGACCCGTGGGGGTACGGTCCGTGACCTTCTGCCCTGCCCCGTGCTCCGAGGGTCACGGGTGGTGCCCCGCGGGTCACGCGCCGTGACCCAGGGTCTGGCCTCAGATCTCGAAGGGCACCCGACATTCTGCGCCGGGCACGCGGCGTGCTCCGCAGGTCACGTCCCGTGCTCCGCGGGTCGGGCCACGCAGCGGCTCTCCTCTGACTTAAACTCTTAGCGCAAGGTTACGTAGCTCGCAACGAGGCCGTCTACTTTGGTGAGGTTATCCATGCGAAGGTTCATCGCCGTCCTGGTCCTGCTCCTGTCCTTCAGCACCGCGCTCGCCGCTCAGCCTCTACCGCCGGGCGAGCAGACGGCGGCCTGGGCCAAGGGCCTCGGCCATGGCGCCGTGGCGACCGCCGTGAAGCGCGATGGCCAGTGGACCTTCGCGCTCGGCGGCCAGCCGTTCGCGGCGGGGCACGCCGAGGTGCCGGCCGCGCAGGTGCTCTTCGAGATCGGCTCGATCACCAAGGTCTTCACCGGCATCCTGCTCGCCCACGCCGTCAAGGACGGCAAGCTCGGCCTCGATGACACCCTGGCGCAGCGGCTGCCGGTGAAGCTCAACTACCCCGCGACCGGCGCCGTGACGCTCAAGCAGCTCGCTACCCACACCTCGTGCCTGCCGCGCCTGCCCGACAACATGATGAACGCCGCCGGCGAGGATCCCTACGCGCAATACGACGACAAGGCGCTGTTCGAGTATCTCGCCACGGCCAAGCTCGACGGGCAGCCGCCCTGCGGGACCTCCTACTCCAATCTCGGCTTCGGCATCCTCGGCGTCGTCCTCGAGACCGCCTACGGCAAGCCGTGGGCCGCGCTGATCCGGGAGAAGATCACCGGCCCGCTCGGCATGGCCGACACGGTGCAGGAGCTCTCCCCGGCGCAGCAATCGCGTTTCGCGGAGCCCTGGGACGGCGAGACGCGGTCGCATCCATGGACGTTCAAGGCGCTCGCCGGAGCGGGCGCCCTGCGCTCCTCTCTCGCCGACATGAGCAAGCTTGCGGACGCGCTGCTGGCGGGACCCAAGGGCCCCCTGGGCGACGTCTGGCCTCTGCTGGCGGGCGATTACGTGGACATGCCGATGGCGGGCGGCAAGATCGGCCTGGCGCTCGTCCACACCAAGGACCGCGGGCAGGACAGCTACTTCCACGAAGGCGGCACGGGAGGCTACCGGAGCGTGGTCTACGTCCGTCCGGCGAGCGGTATCGCCGCCGTCGTGCTGGCGAGCAACGCCACGGCGAATCCCCTGGGGTGGCTCGCGGCGTGGGAAGCGGCGGGCCGCCAGCCCGTAACGCGCTCCGAGGTCTCGCTGCCGGCCGCGGCGCTCGACGAGTACGTGGGCGTCTACCCCATCGACAAGTCGGCGCGCTTCACGGTGCTCCGCCGCGGCGACGGCCTGGTAGCGCGGCTCACCGGCCAACCCTTCTTCCCTGTCTTCGCCAGCGCCAAGGACGAGTTCTTCTACAAGGTCGTGGACGCGCAGCTCAGCTTCCATCGCGACGCGTCAGGCAAGATCGAGGGCTTGACGCTGCACCAGAACGGCCGCGACATCCCGGCCACCCGCGACGCCTCTCCGGCGCCGCACATCGAATTCCCCAACGCCGCCGCGCTCGCGGAGTACGCGGGGGAATACGACTTCGGCCAGTATCAGGCCGGGGCCACGATCACGGTCAAGGCGTCGCCCGAGTCGCTCTTCGTGACGCTCACGGGACAGCCGGCGTTCCCCGTGTTCGCCACCGGCAAGGACCGCTTCGAGTACGACGTCGTGGTGGCGGCCCTGACCTTCGAGCGCGACGCGGCCGGCAAGATCGTGGCCGTCGTCCTGCACCAGAACGGACTGGACATGAGAGCGCCCAGGCGATGAGGCTCGGCCTTACGAGTGCGGTCCCCCGGCGAACTTCCTCTCTCCCGCCGCGACCGCGATCGGCAGCTTGTTCTGCGGCGGCGGCAGCGGACAGGTCGCGAAGGCGGTGAAGGCGCAGGGCGGGTTGTAGGCGGTGTTGAAGTCCACCACCACCTTGCCGTCCTTGGGCGGATCGGTGTCGAGGAAGCGGCCGGCGCCGTAGGTCTCCTTGCCGTTGGTCTTGTCGCCGAAGAGGAGGAACAGGCCGCCCTCCGGCGAGCCCTCCAGGGCGTCCAGCCGATAGGTCTTGCCCTGCCAATCGAAGACCACGGCTCCCGGCGAGGGGACGTCGTCCACTTGGCCGACGATGTTGGCGATGGCGATCTTCTTGTCCTTGTAGGGCTCGAAGCGGGCGACGACCCGCCAATCCGGCTGGATGGGATAGGTGTCCAGCTCCTTGAAGCCGGCGCGGAGCGGGCTCTCCTGATCCTTGATGCGCACCCCCAGCCGGTCGCCGCGCTTGATGACGTAGAAGCGCAGCGAGCCGAGCTCCAGAACCGTAGGCTTGCCGTCGGCGTCCTTCTTCAGGGCCATCCCCGGCTTCACCTCCTGGCCGTCGGCCGTGATCGCGACACCCGGCTCGACGCTGACGGTCACCGCTTCTCCTTCGACGTGGAGGGCTCCCGCGACACCCGGCGCCTTGCCTTTCGGCAGGATCACCGGGTTTTCCGGATCGCTGCCGAAGCGGTTCTCCCCCGGCTTCAGCCAGTAGAGGCCCACCAGGGTGAGCCAGCCGTCCTCTTTCTTCAGGCCTTCATTGCGCTCCTGGCGCCAGGCCTCGATCTCCTTGCGGTAGGCCGCGGGATCGGGCTTGGCGGGCGCCGGGGCCTTGTCGTCGACGGCCCACAGAGTGGCCGCCGCCAGCAGGGTGATCAGGAGGAGCGGTGCGATGCGGTGAAGTCTGGCGATCATCGGGAAACCTCCAAAATCGGCTAAACAGAATACCCGATCCGAAGCTTCCCGGCTCCCAGGAGGTAACCTTCGGTGCTCTTTCCTCGTATTGGAGCGAAGACGGGCCGCTGAACGCCCCGCGCAAGGAGACTCCGCATGCTGACCATCCGCGATCTCGTGAAGGTATATCCCGGCCCCGTCACCGCGCTGCAGGGCGTCAATCTCGACGTGCCGCCGGGGATGTTCGGCCTGCTCGGCCCCAACGGCGCCGGCAAGTCGACGCTGATGAAGATCCTCGCCGGCCTGCTGGAGGCGACCTCGGGCCAGGTGACGCTGGACGGCGAGGACGTGCTCTCGAAACCGGAGCGCATCCGGCGGCGCCTCGGCTACCTGCCGCAGGAGTTCGGCTTCTATCCTCATCTCACCGGCGAGAAGATGCTCGCCTACCTCCTGAAGCTCAAGGGCGTCGAGGCGCCGGGAGGCCTCAGGAAGCTGGTGGCCGAGCTGCTCGAGCGGGTCAACCTCTCCCATGCCGCCAAGCGCAAGGTCAAGACCTACTCCGGGGGCATGCGCCAGCGGTTGGGCATCGCCCAGGCGATCGCCGGCGATCCGCGGCTGATCATCGTCGACGAGCCGACGGCCGGCCTCGACCCCGAGGAGCGGCTGCGCTTCTACCGCATCCTCGCCGAGCTGGCCGCGGACCGCATCGTCCTGCTCTCCACCCACATCGTCGAGGACGTGGCCGTGCTCTGCCCCCGCTTCGCGGTGATCCACAAGGGGCGGCTGGTGGCCCTGACCTCGCCCACCGAGGCGCGCCGGGCGATCGAGGGCAAGATCTTCGAGGGGCGCATCGGCCGCGAGGAGCTGGAGGAGATCCATCGCCGGCGGCTGCGGGTCATCCAGTCGGTGCTCGTCGAAGGCAAGAACCGCGTGCGGGTCTACCAGCCGGACGGCAGCTCTCTCCTCGGCTTCGAGGCGGTGCCGGCGACGCTGGAGGATGCCTACCTCCTCCGCGTGCAGGATGCCGAGCAGGAGCGGCAGGAGGCCAGGGAGGAGCCGGCGCTGGCGCTCGGGGGAGCTGCATGAGCCTGGCTCGCGCCCGCGCCGTCTTCTCCCAGGAGCTTGCCCACACCTTCAAGAGCTCTCGTTTCGTCTTCCTCATCCTGCTGCTGGCACTCGTGACGTGGGGGCTGTCCACGGGCGATGTGACGATCTCGTCCGGGGACGCTTCG
>DATBGJ010000560.1:0-12200 GCA_036558045.1 Thermoanaerobaculia bacterium | reverse complement strand
TGAGCTGGCGGATGGCCTCGGGCTGGTCTCCCTGGGGCGTGAAGCGCGAGATGAGCTGAAAGCCGGACATGGCGGGATTGTAAACGCGGGAACGCTCCCTCCTGTTCCAGCTTCCTCGGCGTCCAGCGCTGTTGCTGGTTGGAGCGTCGCTTTGGACTGCATAACCCCTTGAACCGTTACTCCGCGGTGACCGGCACCGGTTTCGGAAAAGCAGGATCCTCCGACGGTTCCCCGCGCTCGATCCAGACCGCGGCACGGAAGCAGAGCCAAGCGAGGAGCATCCCGGCGTAGCCGTCGATCGCGTAGTGATAGCCGGAGAGCAACGAGCCGGCGAAGGTGAACGCCGTGGCGAGCGCGAAGACCAGGGCGAGCCACCGCGCCCGCCGGCGCGCCCAGAGGAAGAAGAGGAAGTGAGCGCCGACGTGCAGGCTGGGCATCGCCGCGATGCCCCGGGTGGGGTTGAACCGCTTGAGCTCCCCGGTGCGGCGGCCGGCCAGCATGAGCTCATAGTTCTCGCTCAGCTCCTGCTGGCCGGCGCCGGCGAGAGGCATCTCGTGGCGCACGGCGGCGAAGGTCTGCGGCTCGACGAAGACCGGACCCAGGGCCGGCACCGACATGTAGATCCAACTGCCGAACGTCCACAGCAGCACGCACGAGAACATGAAGCGGCGCGCCAGCCGGCGGTCCAGGCCCGCGCTCCAGAAGCAGAGGGTGTAGAAGACCGTCGCCACCCAGAGCCAGTACCAGCGGTCGAGCAACGGCACGAGCGGCGTCCCGAGCAGGAGGTTGGGGACGAAGACGGACGGCGAGACGCCGAAGTGGAGCCGGGTGTCGAGGTTCCAGAGAGCGTCATCCCACAGCCGCGGGTTGACGAGCGGGATCGCCACCTTGAGCCAGAAGTAGCCGTAGGTCATCACCACGGCGGCGAGCCACAGCCGCAGCCAGGACACCCACCAGCGCGGCCGCACGATCTCGTGCAGATACGCCCGCACCGGGTACCGGGCCAGCAGGCGCACCAGCAGGTGCAGGCCGATGCCGGCGAGCAAGGCCCGCGGCAGCATGCGCAGGGCCGGCAGGACGATGTAGCGCACGGTCTGCCAGTCCGTGCGCAGGCCGCAGGCGCGCAGAAAGACGATGGTGAGCGCCATGCTCGCCAGGGCGGCGATCTCGAACGGGTAGAGGCGCAGGAAATCAGCCCGGCGCCGGCGTGACGCAGGAGCGGGCAGCTCCTCGGCAATGGTGGGAACGGCAATCTCGGGCAAGGACACGGTGCCGGCTATTATGCGCCAGTCTCAATTTTAGAGAAGTCTACTCCGCTAACTTCCGGGCGGCGGGCCCTTGTGCGCCACCTCCTCCAGAGCGCGGGTGAGCTCGAGGACGTCCCGGCGCGTCAGGTTGTTCCCCTTGCGGGCGATCTCCATCATCTTGAACTGCAGCGGTTGGAACTCCTCCGGCTTGATGCGGCCGTCCTTGAGCCCCTGGCTGACGTCCGCGAAGGCCTGGCGGAGGCGTTGTCTCTCCTCCGGCGTCACGTCCGGCGGCAACTGCGCCATGACCCCGTTCTCCATCTGGCGCATCGACCACTGGATGACGCCGGAGGCGTTCTTCATCAGGAAGAAGAAGCCGCCGAGGAGGGCGACGCCGCCGAGCAGGATGAAGACGAGGCAGCCGATGACCAGCGGCTTGGGACAGCCGCTCGTCTTCGGCCGCCGGGCCGACGGATCGAACGGGGCCGCGGGGGGCGGTGGAGGTTGGACGCGCGGGGGTTCCATTCAGACCTCCGGATACCGGTTGGGCTCGCCAGCTTGGCAGCGCCTTTCTATCACCTGCGTGCGGCCCTGGGAAGGCGAGGGCTCTATAATCCGCCCATGACGCAAGATCCGCAATCCGCCGACCGCTATCACTCCATTCCCCTCGCGCCGCCGCCGCGCGCTTCCGGGCGCCTGCTGCGTTGGGCCTGGCCGGTGCTCGCTGCGCTGGCGGCGGGCGCGGTCACCGGCGTCGCGGTGGCGGCGGCCATCCACGTGCCGCGCGTCGACTCGCTGGCCGACTACACCCCGAGCCTGGTCACCCAGTTCTACGACCGGTACGGCAAGGTCTTCGCCACCTTCGCCCGCGAGCGCCGGGTGATGCTGAAGGAGAGCGAGATCCCGCGCGTCATGCAGCAGGCGGTGCTCGCCTCGGAGGACGCCAACTTCTTCCGCCACGGCGGCATCGACGCCATGGGCATCGTGCGCGCGGGGCTCGCCGACGTGCGCGCCGGCAAGGTGGTCGAAGGTGCTTCGACGATCAGCATGCAGCTCTCCCGCATCCTCTTCCTCACCCGCGAGCGCACCTGGCGGCGCAAGATCGAGGAGGCGTTCGTCACCGTCGAGCTGGAGAAGAACTACAGCAAGCAGCAGATCCTCACCCTCTATCTCAACCTGGTGAACCTCGGCCACGGCAACTACGGCGTGGAGGCGGCATCGCGCTATTACTTCGGCAAGCCGGCGGCCAGGCTGACGCTGCCCGAGGCCGCGATGCTCGCCGGCATCATCCCCGCCCCCAGCCGCTACAGCCCGTACCGCACGCCGGAGATGGTGCTCAAGCAGCGGGACCGCGTGCTGCGGCGCATGCTGGAGGAGAAGTTCATCACCGCCGGGCAATACCAACAGTCGCTCGCGCAGCCGCTCCTCGTCGTCTCGCAGCAGGCCGAGGAGCTGTTCGCTCCCTACTTCGCCGAGGACGTGCGGAAGTACCTGGAGACCAACTACGGCGCCACCAGCCTCTACGAGGGCGGCCTGCAGGTGCAGACGACGCTCGATTCGCAGATCCAGCGCTCGGTCGAGAAGGCGGTGCGCGCGGGGCTGCTGAAGCTCGACCACCGGCGGGGCTGGCGCGGCGCCATCGCCACGCTGAAGACGGCGGACCTCGACACGCAGCAGCTCCCCACCTGGACGCAGAACAAGCCCCTGCCCGGCCGCTGGTATCAGGGGCTGGTGCTGGATACGGGCGCCAAGAGCGCCAGCGTCAAGATCGGCAAGGAGGTCTATACCCTCGGACCGGAAGGGATCACCTGGACGGGCCGGCGCGAGCCGGGCAGCCTGCTGAAGCGCGGCGACGTGGCCTGGTTCCGCTTCGAGGTGCCGGAGGCCAAGCCGGCGAAGGCCGGCGAGAAGCCGAAGGCGCCGGCGAGCCCGGCGGCGCCGCGGCTGATGTTGGAGCAGGAGCCGCGCATGGAGGCCGCCGCCGTGGTCCTCGAGAACCAGAACGGCGCCGTGCGCGCCATGGTGGGCGGCTGGGACTTCCAGCGCAACAAGTTCAACCGCATCACGCAGGCCCGCCGGCAGGTGGGCTCGTCGTTCAAGCCGTTCGTCTACGGCGCCGCGCTGGAGGCCGGCTGGACGCCCGCCGATACGCTGCTCGACGCGCCCGCCTCGTTCATCGGCGCCGACGGCAAGCTGAGCTACCGGCCCGAGAACTACTACCACAAGCATTACGGCATCGTGACCCTGCGGCGGGCCCTGGAGCTGTCGATCAACGTGCCCGCCGTCAAGCTGCTCGACCTGGTGGGCGGCAGGCGGGTGGTGGACTTCGCCCACCGCTGCGGCATCCAGACGCCGCTCCCCACCTGGCCGAGCATCGCCCTGGGATCGGCCGACCTGGTGCCGCTGGAGGTGGCCTCCGCCTACTCGACCATCGCCAATCAGGGGACGCACATCTCGCCCTACCTGATGGAGAGGGTTTCGACGCCGGACGGCCAGCTCCTGCTGCAGCACTTCCCGGCCACCTACAGCGCCACGACGCCCGGCCTCGCCTTCGTGCTCACCCACATGATGGAGGGGGTCGTCGATCACGGCACGGCATACGACATCCACGACCTGCCGATCGACATCGCCGGCAAGACCGGCACCACGGACGATTTCTCCGACGCCTGGTTCGTCGGCTATACGCCGCGCTACACCATCCTGACCTGGGTGGGGTACGACGTGAAGCGCTCGCTCGGCGGCGGCATGAGCGGCGCCGTGGCGGCGCTGCCCATGTGGCGCACCATCGCCGAGGACGGCCTCGCCACCGGCTGGCTGAAGAAGGGGGAGACCTTCCCGGTGCCGCCGGGCGTCATCCTGCGCGACGTCGAGTACTACTCCGGGCTGCTGGCGCAGGGCGGCCGCACGGTCAAGGAGGCCTTCGTCGCCGGCACCGAGCCGAACCGCCAGTACAGCTCGCAATGGTCGACGATCAACAGCCTGCCGTGGTACCAGCAGAAGGCCTTCTACATTCCCAAGGAAGGCGAGAAGATGCCGGGCAAGACCGGTGCTTCGCCCGGCGAAGCGGCGCCGCAGCAACCCCCGCCGACGCCGGGGCCGCAGGACCTGCCGGCGGAAGAGCCGCCACCGCCGGGCGAGGAGCCGCCACCACCGCCGCCGCCGCCAACAAGATAGGCCGCGGCGGCCTCGCCCGGCGCTTCCGCACCGGGCTATGGAGACGTCGCCCCAAAGGCGATTCGCTTCGGAGAAGCGACATTTCGATAGCCCGGTGCGGCAGCGCCGGGCTGCTCGAGCTCCGGCCTCAGGTCGTGATCGGAGAGCAACTCCAGATAAGGCCCCAGCCGCGCCCTCAGGCGCTCGGTGTAAAAGCCGGGCAGCTTGCGGGAGCGGCCTTCCAGGAACGCGCGGAGCTCCGCATCGCGCGCGATCCGCCTGCGCATGACCTGCAGGCCGAGCGCCGACACGCGCATCCCTGAGGAGCGCAGGAAATGCAGAATTCTCAAGGGTCCGCTCCGCGTGCTGCGCAGGCGGCGGAGCAGCAGCCCGTTCGAGGCCACCGTGCGGTAGAGGCGGATCAGCAGGTCGTAATAGGTCAGCGGGTCGTAGTGCCGCGGACGCAAAATCAGATACGGCGTGTAATAGAAGGCGAACGGGATCTCCGCGAGGATCCTGCCCTCGGCCAGGCAGCGGTCGTACATGGGCGTGCCGCCGAAGGGGGTGGGGACGTTGAGCGTCGGCCAGACGAAGGGCAGGCGCCGCACGAACTCCCGGGTCAGCTCCACGGGCTCCTCGCCCTGGTCGCCGTCGGTGCCGAAGAGGAAGTTCGCCTGCAGGCCCGGCACGTAGCGGTGCAGCTCCCGGAAGTGCTCCACGACGCCTTCCATCTTCTCCTGCCCCAGGCTGCGGCCGGCTCCGGACTTGTTCGAGTAGCCCGTCCACGACTCGACGCCGGGCGCCACGTAGACGCAGTTCGTCTCCCGCAACCGGCGGATGCGGGAGCCGCGCAGGATCGACAGCGAGCTCTCCATCACATACGGACTGCGCCGCTCCGCCGGGATCTCTTCGATCAGGTCCAGCACCTCGTCGAACTTGACGCCGAAGTTGGGATCGTGGAACGACACGAGGATCCCGGGCAGGTGCTCGGAGACGTAGCGCAGGTCCGCCAGCAGCCGTTCCCGCGGCAGCATCACGTAATCGTTCTTCCAGTCGACGCAGAAGTCGCAGCGATAAGGGCAGCCGAGGCTGGTCAGCAGCGGCACGTGGCTCAACATCACGGGCCGGCCGCGCTCGAAGCTGGCGATCCTGATCTCCGGCATCCGCTCCTCGACGCTCGGGACGTCCTCGAGGACGTGGCCGCTGCTCACCACGGAGCCGGGCTCGAAGTCGCCCTGCAGGATGCGCTCGATCAGCGGCTTGTCGCAGTCGTGGACGACGAGGTCGAAGAAGCGCAGGCTGTCGGTCGGGAACGACGTAGCGTGGGGACCGCCCAGGACGGTGAGGGCCCCCCGGCGGCGATACAGCTTGGCGAGCGCATAGGCGAGGGTGCTCGCCTGCGTGTACGTGGAGAGGAAGACGACGTCCAGCTCCTCGGGCAGCAGCCTCTCGGGCCGCGCCTGGCCGTAATAGGTCGCGTAGCGGACCTCGTGACCGAGCTGCCGGCACCAGACCGCGACCGCTTGCGGCGTGATGCTGGCGTACTGCCTACGGAAGTGGTTGTTATAGACGTTGGCTACGGGATTGCGGGGCGTCGTATCTGTCAGGATCTCCAAGACTCCTACGCGCATGGGAGAATCTCGCCTCTCTGGGTCCCGGGGAACTGACTCTGTCGACTAGGCTTAGGCCTATCGTAGAGTCGTTCCTGACCGGCGTCAAGGCGCCGGCCGCCGGCCCCGCCGTTCTTCAGGGCTTCTTCCCCACCATCCCGAAGTCCTGATACCCGAAGAGCAGCTCGTCGAGCCGGTCGCGCAGGCGGTTGACCTGATCGGCCAGTGGGCGCTGCTCCGGAGACAGCTTGGCGAGATCGATCTCGGGCAGGCGATCCGCCGCCGCGAAGGGGCGCAGATCGAGCCGCTCGACGGGCTCGAAGCCGGCCAGCTCGTACATCAGCTTCAGGCTCTCCGGATGCACCGGCCGCACGTGCGTGGGATCGAGCCAGAAGTTGCGCGCCGCCACCACGACCGAGAGCGGGTTCGGCGTCTCCAGAATCAGCGCGCCGCCGGGCCGGAGCGCCCGCCAGGCGAGGCGCACCAGACGCTCCAGCGCGCCCGCCGGGAGGTGCTCGATGACGTGGAAGGAGACGACGCCGCCGAGGCTCCCTTCAGCCAGGCCGGCGAGGACCGCGAAGAGATCCCCCTCCTCCGCCGCGAGGCCGCGGTCGCGGCAGAGCTGCACCATGCGCGCCGAGGAGTCGACGCCGCGTCCGGCAATCCCGTGGTCGCGCAGCAGGGCCAGGGCCTCGCCGCGGCCGCAGCCGAGGTCGAGCACCGGCGCGCCCTCCGGCAGGCTCGCGAGATACGGCAGATACGCGGCGATGCGCTCGCGGATCTCCTCCTCGGTGCCGCGGTAGCGGCGCTCGAGCTCCAGATAGCCATGCTCCTCGTGCGCGCGGGCGATCGTCTCCGTCGCGTTCTCCCCTCCGGACCGCACCGCGGCCAAGGCGGCGCCCAGGCTGCCGAGGAGGTCGCGGGCCTCGCGCCGGTAGCGGTCGAGCTTCTGGTCGGCGCGGGCGAAGAGCGCGTCGTTGTGACGCATGATCTCGGCGATGCCCTCGGAGTCGAGGGCCTCCTGGTACTCGATGCGCCGCAGGTGGTCGGCGCGCGCCGCCTCGAGGCGCTCCAGGTGCTCCAGCAGGATGAGGTTGAACGCGCTCTGCCGGTCCCACAGATCGTTCTGGGGGATCTTGACGAGGGGACGGAAGAGGCGCTTGAAGCCGACGAGCAGCCGGCCGAGAAAGCCGCGATGGCTGCTGATGGGGAACTCGTGGTCCCCCGACCACAGCCATCGCCAGTCGGCGAGATCGCGGGTGGGCTCGACGAGGAAATCGTCGATCCTGGGGGCGCGACGAGCCGGCACGCCGGGTGCGTTCGCCATCGCGCCCCCCGTCAGGCCGCTACTCTTCCGCCACCACCGCGACGGTCACCTCGGCGATGACCTCGGGGTGCAGCTCGACGCGCACCGGATGATCGCCGAGGGCCTTGATGCCGCCCTCGAGATCGATGCGCCGGCGGTCGACGACGAAGCCCTTCTTCTCCAGCGCTTCGGCGACGTCGCCCGCGGTGACCGAGCCGTAGAGCGTGCCGGTCTCGCCGACCCGCTTGGGGATCTCGATGCGCAGGCCCTCCATCGTCTTGGCGATCTCGGCGGCGGCATCGCGCTCCTTGGCGTGCTGGGCGTCGATCTTGGTGCGCTGCTGCTCGAAGAACTTGACGTTGGCGTTCGTTGCCTCGAGCGCGAACCCCTGGGGAACGAGGTAGTTGCGGCCGTAGCCCGGCTTGACGTCCACCACCTGGCCGCGCTTGCCGAGATGCCGCTGATCGCTGAGCAGGATGACTCTCACGTTCCCCCTCCTAATCCGTGGTGAACGGGATCAGCGCCAGGTGGCGCGCCCGCTTGATCGCCTGCTGCAAGGGGCGTTGATGGTTGGCGCAGGTGCCCGAGATCCGGCGCGGCAGGATCTTCGAGCGCTCGGGAATGAACTGCTGCAGGAGCTTGACGTCCTTGTAATCGATGTAGTCGATCTTGTCGGCGCAGAACTTACAGACCTTGCGCCGGCGGAAGAAGACCTTTCTCGCGCGTGCCATGGTTCAGACCTCCTCCTCTTCCGCCAGACCGGCGCCCGGGGCCTCGCGCTGCTCTTCGCCGCCGGAGCGCGGCGCCGCGCCGCCGGCCGGCTGCCGCCGCGCCGCGCGCTTGAGGTCCTCGTCGGTGCGCACCGTCAGGTAGCGCAGGATCTTGTCGTTCTGGCGCATCCGGTGCTCCACCTCCGGCAGCGCGGTCTTGCCGCCTTCGCTGCCGATGTAGAGCAGGACGTACTTGCCCTCGTTCAGCTTGTTGATGGGATAGGCGAGCTTGCGCCGGCCCCAGCTCTCCTCGCCGGTGATCTGCGAGCCGCCGCCGGCGAGCATGTTCTTGTATTCCTGGGTCATGGCGACGACGTCCTCGTCGGCGACGCGAGGGTCGACCACGAACATCAGCTCATACGTGCGCATGGGTGGTGATTTGCCTCCCTATGGCCTGGTTCGGTCCCGCTTCACGCGGAACAGAGAGGTTGACGAATCGGCGGCGCCGGAGCCCGGCCCGCCAGCTTGGGAGAGGAGATTGTACACGGTTGGGGGTGAAAAGCAAGGATAAAAAGGATACCAAGGATACCAGGGATGAAAAGGACAACAGAAAATCTGCGTGTCCTTGGGATCCTTGGTGTCCTTTTGGTCCTTTCACCCGTTGTGCCGCCGCATCGCCATCTCCACCCCTTCCCGCAGCCAGGTCTCGCAGGCGTCGGCGGCGCGGCGGACCATCTCTCCGGCGGCCTCCTGCTCCTCGGGAGCGAAGGGAGAGAGCACGAAGCCCACCATCTCCTCGCCCTGCGGCCGCCGCTCGCCGGGCGAGACGCCGAGGCGCAGCCGCGGCACTTCGGGGGTGCGCAGGTTCTCGATCACCGACTCCAGGCCGCGATGGCCGGCCGGGCTGCCCGCGGGGCGCAGCCGGATCCTGCCCAGCGGCAGATCGACCTCGTCGTACACCACCAGCATCGCGGCGGGCTCGAGGCCGTAGCGCTCGGCGAAGCAGCGCGCGGCGTAGCCGCTGCGGTTCATGTAGGTCTGCGGCTTGGCGAGCAACGCCTCGTCCTCGCCCGGCCGCAGGCGGCCGGCGAGGGCGTTGCACTCCAGGCGTTCGACGGGGACCTCGAAACGCCGGGCGAGCTCGTCGATCACCCGGAAACCCACGTTGTGGCGGGTGTCGCGATACTCCTCGCCCGGGTTGCCCAGTCCGAGGATGAGGCGCATGCGGAACGCCGGCGGAGGGCCCTACTCCTCCGCCTTGGTCTTCTTGATGACCTCGGGCTCGGCCGCCTCGCCCTCGGCCGCGGCCTCGGCCGCCGGCGCCACCTCCAGCCGGCTGTGGCTGAGCGAGACGATGACGCGGTCGGGATCTTCGAGCAGCGTGACGCCGTCGGGGAGCCGCAGGTCCTTCACCTCGACGTGCTGGCCGATGTGCACGTCGGTGACGTCGCACTCGAGGTGCTTCGGGATGTCGGCCGGCAGGCACTCGACGTGGACCTCGCGGGTGACGAAGTCGAGCATGCCGCCCTCGGTCTTCACGCCATAGGCGGTGCCGACGAGCTCGATCGGCACCGTGACGCGCACCTTCTGGTCCATCTGCACGCGCTGGAAGTCGATGTGCACGACCTGGCGGCTCACCGGGTCGAGCTGCATGTGGCGGATCATGGCGTGCCGTTCCTTGTCGCCGAGCTTGAGCAGGAAGATCGGGTTCTCGCCGCCATGGCCCTTCATGGTGTCGACCAGGGTCTTGCGGTCCACCTCGATCGACACGCTTTCCTTGCCGCCGCCGTAGACCACGGCCGGGATCTTGCCGGCGGCGCGGGCCCGCCGGTTGGCGTTCTTGCCGGTCTCCTCGCGGGGCTGGACTTCGATGGTCATCGTCTCACTCATGGGGATTTCCTCGCTTCTATCTATCGATCTAAACGAACAGGGAGCTCACGGAGCTGTTCTCGTGGATCCGGCGGATCGCCTCGCCGAGCAGCGGCGCCACGGAGAGCGGCCGCAGCTTCGGCAGGCGGGAGAGCTTGTCGTCCACCGGCGTCGTGTTGGTGATGAGCACGGTCTCCAGGGCCGAATCGGCGATGCGCTGCAGCGCCGGCCCGGAGAGGATACCGTGGACGCCGGCGGCAAGGACCCGCTGGGCCCCCACCTTCAGCAGAGCGTCCACCGTCTTGGTGAGGGTGCCGGCCGTGTCGATGATGTCGTCCACGACGATGGCGTTGCAGCCGTCGACGTCGCCGATGACGTGCATGATCTCGGCCTCGTTCGGCGCCGTGCGCCGCTTGTCGACGATGGCGAGGCCGGCGCCCAGGCGCTTGGCGATGGCGCGCGCGCGCTCGACGCCGCCGGCGTCGGGAGAGACCACGATGAGATCGGGGATGCGCATCTCGCGCAGCGCGTCGAGCAGCACCGGCGCCGCGAACAGATGGTCCACCGGCACGTCGAAGAAGCCCTGGATCTGGTCGGCGTGGAGGTCCATCGTCAGCACGCGGTCGGCGCCGGCGCCCGAGATGAGGTCCGCCACCAGCTTGGCGGTGATCGGCACCCGCGGCCGGTCCTTCTTGTCCTGCCGCGCGTAGCCGTAGTACGGCAGCACCGCCGTCACCCGCGAGGCCGAGGAGCGCTTGAAGCTGTCCAGCATGATCAGCAGCTCCATCAGGTTCTCGTTGACGGGGGCGCACGTCGGCTGGATGACGAAGACGTCCGAGCCGCGCACGTTCTCCTCGATCTGGCAGAAGGTCTCGCCGTCGGAGAAGTTGAACGCCGAGACGTTGCCGGCCTCGAGGTTCAGGTAGTCGCAGATCTCCTGCACCAGCGCCGGATGGGCGCGGCCGCCGAAGATTTTCAGTTCACCGGCCATACTCCCCCTTTGACGAGGACGACACTATGAGCTCCGCCGCCTCAGCGGGCCTCACGCGAACGATGCGGCGGAATGGTATCTCTGGTTGGGGCGGGAGGATTCGAACCTCCGGATGCCAGATCCAAAGTCTGGTGCCTTACCACTTGGCGACGCCCCAGTATGGGGATGATGCTCCCCCTCGAACGACTCCGGCATCCGGGCAGCCGCCTGGCGCACCCGCCTTCCGCCCCGCGCCGGCGCTCGTCCGGCACGGGGCCGAAGCTTACACGTTCCAGAAGGAGTCGCGAAGGTGCATCTCCTCGACCTCCTCCAGGCTCCTCTCCGGCGCCGCGGCGGCGAGGCTGCGCTCCCCCATCTCACCGGCCGCGGGCACGCGCACCGATCGCTCGCCGCGCTCCGCCTTCGGCTCGCCCCGCTCCTCGAGCACCCGATCATACTCGGCCAGCACCTTGTCCTCGATCATCCGCCGCGTCTCGTTGTTCAGCGGGTGGGCGACGTCCTTGAACTCGCCGTTCTTCTTCTTCCGGCTGGGCATGCTGATGAACAGTCCATCGCGCCCCTGGATGATCTTGATGTCGTTGATCATGAAGCAATGATCAAAAACGATCGAGACGAATGCTTTCAGCTTCTCTTCCTGAATCGGAAAGACCTTGACCTCTGTGATCTCCATTTTCGCGTCCTCTCCGGGTCATCCCTGGTCATTCCTCGGCGTGTACGGCAGCCGGGCCTGTGAGCTGCCCGCATGCGAACCTTGCGGACACCCTCCCCTTCCAGCCGTCCGGCTGCCCCTCCCAGGCGGTAGCCGAAAGGCTCCGCTTTCCCCCGGGAAAGGGCTGCGCACTATGCACGCGTCGGCATCAATCCGCCTATTATATACTGGCAGAACCTCCGGGAGAGCACTGGAATTCGTTTTGGCAGGGACTCCCTACCGCGGGCCTTCGATGGTAGAGGGGGAGCGGCGGAGGTGTCAAATCCCGTCCGGCTCCGCCTCCGGCACCTCCTGCTCGCCGCAGGGGACCTCGCGGTAATCGGCGGGAGGCTGCAGCCGCGGCGGCTCCAGATCGAGGTCCTCGCGCACCATCTCCCGCCAGCGCACCTGCACCCCGCGCTCGCGGTCGGAGAGGATGGCCCAGTCCTCGCGCCGCATCCACCAGACCTTCGGCGTGTCCCCCTCGGCGGCCGTCCAGCTCAGCACCCGGCCTTCCTCGCCGAGGGTGCCGTACCAGTGCCGGTTCGCGCCGTCCTTGAAGTCGAACTGCCCTTCCCTGGACGGCGGCGCCGCGCCGGACGACGGCTCGGCGGGCACCCGGCCGA